>CAVQCU010000211.1:0-14026 GCA_963710995.1 uncultured delta proteobacterium | reverse complement strand
AGTCATTTGCCGGGTTTTACAGTTAATTATGTCGGTCACCCACTGCTGGACATGGTAAAACTGAATTATTCAAAACAGGAATCGAGAAAAAAATTTGGTCTCGCCGAAAATAAAATCACGATTGGAATTTTGCCCGGCAGCCGGCTTTCGGAAGTAGGAAAACTAATGCCGGAACTGCTGCGGGCATCCGAAATCTTAGCGCAAAAAATGCCGGAGGTACAATTTGTCCTGCCACTAGCCGATACGCTCGAAGAAAAAATCATCACTAAAATTATTTCCGGATTTAATGTAAAAGTAAAAATTATTTCCGGTCATACATATGATGTTATTTCCTGTGCCGATTTAGCTTTGGTTGCTTCGGGAACTGCGACGCTGGAAACCGCTCTTTTGGGAATTCCCATGGTTATCGTCTATAAAATTTCGCTGCTTTCATATCTTATCGGCAGGTTAATCGTTGACGTAAAAAACATCGGTCTTGTCAATATTATTGCCGGAAAAACTATTATCTCTGAACTGATTCAGGGAGATGCCTGTGGCAAGCGTATTGCCGTAGAGGCCCTGGCAATTTTAACAAATGAAGAAAAGAAGCAGGAAATGATAAAAGAACTGATGGCAATTCGCGCCAGGCTGGGCGAACCTGGCGCCGCAATAAGAGCTGCGCAAATTGCCTGCGATATGATATAGGAACAACTATGAAAACTTTTAACAGATTGTTATTAATGGCCAAGCAATATTATGTACGCTTTATCTTTGCTGCGATTTGCATGATCATTGCTGGAGGCTTGCAAGCCGCTCTGCCGCTGATTTCCAAACCGGCCATTGACGAAATATTTGTAAGTAAAAATATTGCCGCGCTGAAATGGATTCCCTTTGCGGTAATAGCAATTTTCCTGTTTAAAGGATTGTGTAATTATGGACAGGCCATTTTAATGAGCTCCATCGGATTGCGCATTGTTACGGATTTACGCAATAAACTCTACGAACAAATTCAGAAACAATCCTTATCTTTTTTTGCCGAACATCCCACAGGATTGTTGATGTCAAGGATTACCAATGATGTTCAGTCCGTTCAAACCGCTTCAGCGGAGGCAATAACAGCATTGGTCAAAGACAGCTTTATGCTAATATCATTAGTGGGGGTTATTTTCTATACCGACTGGAAACTGGCGCTTATCGCGATAGTCGTCTTTCCGCTGACTATTTATCCTATTGCCATGTTTGGCAGAAAAATGCGCAAGGTGACAACCTCCACGCAAATCACCATGGGAACCTTGAACTCCCTTTTGCAGGAAACCATTTCCGGAACCCGCATTGTCAAGGCATTCGGTATGGAAAAATACGAAAGCAAAAGATTCGCTGCGGAAAACGAGAGGCTGTTTAAATATAATATGAAAGCCGTCTCCGTAAACGCCATTTCCAGTCCCTTAATGGATTTTCTGGGCGGATTGGGAATAGCCGCCGTCATTTTTTACGGCGGCTATAATGTTGTTCAGGGTCATTCCACTCCCGGCACTTTCTTCTCTTTTATTGCCGCGCTGCTGATGCTTTACGAACCGGTTAAACGGCTCACCAATATCAATAACACCATCAATCAGGGCATTGCCGGCGCAGACCGTATTTTCAGCATTATTGACCTCACTCCGGATATTGAAGATAAGCCCGGCGCCATCAATCTTCCACCCATTAATCGCGGCATCGATATTGAGAACGTTACGTTCTGCTATGAAAAAATACCGGTATTGAAAAATATAAATCTTTCCATTAAATCCGGTGAGGTTATCGCGTTTGTAGGAATGAGCGGCGGAGGAAAGACATCGCTGGTTAATCTGATACCAAGATTTTATGATGTCAGCGAAGGCCGTATTTTGATTGACCGTCATGATATTATCGATGTCTCTCTGCAATCACTGCGCAAGCAGATTGCCATAGTGACGCAGCAAACGATACTTTTTAATGACACGGTAAGAAATAATATTGCCTATGGTGATATCGAAAGAACTGAAGATGATATCATTAACGCAGCCAAAGCAGCCAACGCTCATGATTTCATCATGAGACTGCCTAAGGGATATGATGCCAATATCGGTGAATTGGGCACCAAGCTTTCCGGAGGAGAAAAACAACGTCTTTCCATTGCCCGGGCACTGCTCAAAAACGCTCCTATTTTAATCCTTGATGAGGCCACTTCATCGCTGGATACGGAAGCAGAAATCGAAGTGCAGGATGCATTGGATAATCTCATGAAAGGGCGCACCACTTTAGTTATAGCGCACAGGCTCTCCACGATCCGCAATGCCGATAGGATTGTTACGTTAGTTAATGGAGAAATTATTGAAGAAGGCGACCACGAAACTTTGCTTAAGAAAAAGGGCGAATATTTCCGTCTGTATAATTTGCAGTTCAAAGATGAAGGAAGTGATGAGAAAAATGATCGATTGGCAAAGGATATGGGATGATGACGGAATTACCGGTTGGTACAGCCCTGTCAAAATAATTGCATATGTTATTTCTTTTTTTTATCGACTTATTATCAATTTTCGCAATTGGCTTTACGATCACAAGATACTTAAAGAGGTAACTCTTCCTTGTCCTGTGATCAGCGTCGGCAACATCACCATAGGTGGTACGGGCAAAACTCCCTGTGTAATTATGCTGGCTCAAATGCTGCAAGAAAACGGGTTTAAGCCGGCAATTCTCAGCCGGGGTTACGGCGGCAAAAGTATCTATCCCGTTAATATTGTATCGGATGGTCACAAGATTTTGCTCGACAGCGAAACTGCCGGAGATGAACCGTTCTTAATTGCCCAGGTTCTAAAACGTATTCCTGTGATTACCGGAGCTAAAAGAATTGTTACCGGGGAAGCAGCCATCAATCAATTCGGAGCGAATGTGCTCATTTGTGACGATGCGATGCAACACCGGAAAATTTTCAGAGATATTAATTTAGTTTTATTAGACAGCCAAAGTTTACGGGTAAACAATCATATTTTTCCGCGGGGAAGATTGCGGGAACCGATAACGGAACTAAAACGTGCCAGCGCCTTTATGCTCACGCGTACCGATGAATCACAACAAACAAACAGCACGATCGAAAAATTAGTCCAGAATGAGAACATTCCCATTTTTATGAGTATTCACAAGCCGAAAGATATGGTCAAGGGAGATTATAGCGCGCAATGGCCAATTTCCATTCTTACGGGGAAAAAGGTATGTACCTTTTGTGGAATAGCTAAACCTGATTCATTTAAAAAAACTTTGTTGGATACCGGGGCGCAGGTTTTGTCATTCGATATTTTTCCCGATCACCACCGCTACAATAAAAACGAATTGGAAAAAATCAAGTCCCGATTTATTGATTGCCGCGCTGATTTTCTGATTTCAACTCAAAAAGACGGCACGCGCCTCCAGGAATTCCCCGAATATTTAACCATGATTTACATGCTGCGTATTGAACTGGAGATTATTCCCTCCGGGGAATCATTTAAAAAATTTATATTAGGCCGGCTCGCGGCAGCGCAAAAAAATAAGCTTTTTAAAAGGATGCCTGCTTGAAAGAAAGATTAATAATAAATTTATTAAGACACATTCCTTTGAGCTTAAGAAGGATTTTGGCCTTTTTTATAGCCAGGATGTCTTATTATATTTCCCTGAAACATCGGCTTATCACCATTCATGATTTGATGCGTTCCTTTCCCGATAGTCCGTTAAAGGAAATTATCAGTCTGGCGAAAGAATCGTATGTATGCTTTACTCTTATTGCTGTTGATTTTATCGATATTCCGTATTTAAATAAAGATAATTTGCGCCAATGGATCAGTATTGAAGGATTGGATAATTACACCGAAGCCTGTAAGGAAGGAAAAGGAGTGCTGATTTTCAGCGCCCATTTCGGCAACTGGGAAATAGGCAACGCGGCTTTAGCGATAATGACGCAGCCGTTTGTTTTTGTTTACCGCGTTTTCGACAACCCTCTTTTAGAAAGAGCCATTACCGGTGTCCGCGCCTCTTACGGCAACATTTCACTTTCTAAATATAATGCTATGAGGCCGATGATTCGCCTGTTGAAAAACGGCGCTACAATCAACATTCTCATTGATCAAAATGTCGCCTGGTATGAGGGAGTATTTGTTGATTTTTTTGGCCGAAAAGCCTGTACGACACCTGGTTTGGCTCTATTGGCTTTGCATACAAAAGCGCCGGTGTTGCCCATCTTTACCCGCCGCCTGCCCGATGGCAGATATTTACTAGAGATTGGCAAAAAGGTTGAAATTGTCAGCTCCGGAAATCGTGATGCTGATGTGTTGATCAATACGCAGAATTTCACTAAAATTATCGAGGACAAAATTCGCCAGTATCCGGCGCAATGGTTTTGGGTGCATCAACGCTGGAAGACAAAACTCTGTCAAGTAAAACAAAAAGGATAAACAATTGAAGCCTGGAAATATCAAAAAATTGCCGCGTGACGGCATAGATAAAATTTTGATTCGGGGCACCAACTGGATCGGCGATGCTATTTTGACATTGCCCGCAGTGGCCGCAATCCGCGCCACTTATCCGCAAGCCCATATTGCCGTGCTCGTGAAACCTTGGGTGGCTGATATTTATAGACTTTTCTCTGCCGTAGATGAAGTGATCATCTATGAAAATAAATTTGATACTCCCGCCGGAGTCTTTCGCCTTGCCAGAATGCTCAAGGGGAAAAAATTTGACGCGGCGATACTTTTACAAAACGCCATAGAGGCGGCGATCATCGTCCTTGCGGCGGGAATTCCCCTGCGCGCCGGTTACGACTCCGACGCTCGCGGCCTTCTACTAACCCATCGCGTGCACTGCACTGAAGAAATAAGAAAAGTTCACCAAATTGATTATTATCTGGAAATGGTCAAGGCTTTGGGGTGTGTTCCCGTTGATCGTGAAATGCACCTGGAATCAAAAATAAATCCTTTAGATGTCCAGGATATTTTGCGGAAATTTATACCCGAAACAAAGAAAACTGTAATTGGCATTGCTCCAGGGGCCACTTATGGTCCGGCTAAAAGATGGTTCCCCGATAGATTTGCCGCGGTGGCGGACAAGCTCAATGAGCATTTCTCTTCGCAGGGAATTATTCTGGGCGGTAAAACCGATTGGGAAGTGGCGCAGGAAGTCCAAAAACTGACACGCACTAAATTAATTAATCTTGCCGGTAAAACGACTCTGCGGGAAGCAATTTATTTAATTTTTCAATGCCGTTTATTCATCAGCAATGATTCCGGGTTAATGCATATAGCCGGAGCATTAAATATTCCGACCATTGCGCTTTTTGGTTCAACTAATCCTGTTACCACCGCGCCGGCGGGAAACCAATCCGTCATCGTTCGCCGGGAAGTATCCTGTAGTCCTTGCTTAAAAGAAACTTGCCCAACAGATTTTCGTTGCATGAGGCTGATTTCTGTGGAAGATGTTTTGACGGCTGCTCAAAAATTACTTAAAGACGGCCGGAGTAAAAATCAATGAAAAAAAATACAGCCGTTTTTTTGGACAGAGACGGAACAATTAATGAAGAAGTCGGCTACCTGGATAGTTTGGACAAATTCAAGGTAATCCCCAGCGCTTATGAAGCGATCAGATTGATTAATGAAAGTGGAATGAAAGTAGTGGTCATTTCCAATCAGGCCGGTGTGGCCAGGGGATTTTTTACAGAAGACTTTGTAAAAATAACCCATGAGCATTTGGAAACCGCTCTGCGTAAAAAAGGAGCATATATAGATAATTTCTATTACTGCCCGCATCATCCCACGGAAGGAATAAAGCCTTACCGGAAAGATTGCAACTGTCGTAAACCGGCTCCAGGCATGTTGCTGCGGGCAGCTCAGGATTTAAATATCGATTTAACAAAATCTTATCTGGTAGGAGATAGGTTTAACGATATGGAAGCGGGGAAAAAAATAGGAGTCCGGGGGATTTTAGTAAAAACCGGATTCGGTCAGGGTTTATTACAGGATGATGGTCCGGATAAGGCGACGCCGGAGAACAAGCCTGACTTTATTGCCGAAGATATTCTGGCCGCTGTAAGGTGGATTTTAAAGGACAGAGAGTGAATATACTAATCGTAAAACTCAGCGCGATAGGCGATGTAATTCATACATTGCCGTCTCTCACCGCCCTGCGCAGGCTTTATCCTGATGCGCACATAACCTGGGTTGTTGAAGAAGCCGCGGCAGATTTAGTTAAAAATCACCCTTATCTGGACGCGGTTTTAATTTCACGGCGCAAAAAATGGAGCAAAGATTTTCGGAGTGGTCAATTTAGACTCCCCATAGAAGAGATACGATCCTTCATGAAGACTTTGCGGCAGCGCCGTTATGATCTAGTGATTGATTTTCATGGCCTTTTTAAAAGTTCCATCATTGTTTTTCTTAGCCGTGGGAAAAGAAAACTGGGCTATAATTCGTTGCAGGAATTAAGCGGCTTATTCCTTAATGAAAAAATTACCGAAGACCTGAACAAGCATGCGGTTGAGCGCTACCTCGATTTCCCGCGTTATCTCGGCGCAAAGATAAATAGCGCCCGGTTCATTCTTCCCCTGAATAAGGAAGCAGAGACCAGGGCGCAAATTCTATTGGATAAGTATAATCTGGAAGATAAAAAATTTATTGTTATTAACCCCATTGCTTATTGGGAAACAAAGCTTTGGAGTAATGAAAAATTTGCCCGTTTAGCCGATTTGATCAATGATAAACTGCGGATAAAGGTTGTCTTTACCGGAAGTGAAAAAGAACCTATCGAGAAAATAACTTCATTAATGACTACTGAAAGTATAAATTTAGGTGGGGCAACAACGTTGCTTGATCTTGCTTATTTATACAAAAAAGCGCAACTTGTGATAACAACCGATTCCGGTCCCATGCATTTAGCGGCGGCGATGGAAACTCCGGTTATCGCTCTTTTCGGACCAACCGATCCGGCAAGGACAGGCCCTTACGGCACCGGCCATACAATAATCAGGACAGAACTGTTTTGCAGTCCCTGCTTTTTAAAAAAATGTTCGACAAAAAAATGTATGGAAGATATTTCCCCCCAACAGGTTTTTGCCGCCGTGAAAAAAAATTAACAAAGGAGTCATGAATGCCTTTAAATAAACAACTATTGGAAATTTTAGTCTGTCCGCAATGTCATGGGAAAGTTTACTTCGACGAAAAGCTGAGCGGTATTATTTGTGATCAGTGCAAATTGCTCTACGAAGTAAAGGATGACATTCCCGTCATGCTGGTGGAAGAGGCCAAAAAGCTTTCGTGATTTTCAAATAAAATACTCAGAATTGCTCAGCCTATGGTGACATAAATCTGATAGATTATGTGCTTCTAACAAGATAATAAAATTGCTTGACAGTCATTATAGATTAATATAATGTCTTTCGCGATTAGTAAAAGGCTTTTTAAGCCCTACCCTTTGGAGTGTTTCAAGTATTCAAATAGACAAACCGAGATTTAATCCGTAACTACTAAAAAATCGTGACTATTTCTTTTTGTGTTTCTTTAAAAATAATGCAGTAAAAGCGAAAGCAAATATAATATCAGGATAACGTTTTACGTTACCAGATTAGAATTTAAAGCAAGGAAATATTTATGAACATTGAAGATATTAAACGATTGCCCATCAGCGAACTCAACGACTTAGCAAAGAAATTAGAAGTTCCGGGTGCCAGCGGGATGCGCCGTCAGGATTTAATTTTCGCTATCTTGCAGACACAGGCGGAACAAAATGGCGTGATTTCCGGTTCGGGAGTATTGGAAATTTTGCCCGACGGTTTTGGCTTTTTACGCGCCGTGGATTACAACTATCTGCCCAGTCCGGACGATATTTATATTTCACCTTCGCAGATCAGAAGATTTAATTTGAAAACCGGCGATACAATTTCCGGTGAAGTCCGCCCTCCAAAAGAAGGGGAAAAATATTTTGCCCTTTTAAAAGTTGACACCGTAAATCTGGAAAGCCCCGAACAAGCCCGTGACAAAATCCTTTTTGATAACCTGACACCTCTTTATCCTTTGGAAAAATTAAATCTGGAATTTGATCCTAAAAATTATTCCACCAGAACTTTGGATTTGTTCGCGCCGATTGGTAAAGGACAACGTGGATTGATAGTTTCTCCGCCTCGTGCCGGTAAAACAGTCCTTTTGCAGGACATTGCCCACAGCATTTCCGCAAATCATCCTGAAGTGGTTTTAATGGTGCTTTTAATTGACGAACGGCCAGAAGAAGTAACCGATATGCAGCGCAGTGTTGCCGGTGAAGTTATTGCTTCTACATTTGACGAACCGGCTTCCTTCCATGTACAGGTGGCCGAAATGGTGATTGAAAAGGCCAAGCGCCTTGTCGAACATAAAAAGGACGTGGTTATTTTACTCGATAGCATCACCCGTTTGGCACGAGCATACAACACTGTTGTTCCGCCCAGCGGAAAAGTTCTTTCCGGTGGCGTCGATTCCAATGCTCTGCACAAGCCGAAACGTTTCTTCGGCGCGGCCAGAAATATCGAGAATGGCGGCAGTTTGACGATAATTTCCACAGCTCTGATTGATACCGGAAGCCGTATGGATGAAGTCATTTTTGAAGAATTCAAGGGAACAGGTAATATGGAACTGCATTTAGACCGTCGCATCGCCGATCGCAGAGTATTCCCAGCTTTCGACTTAATCCGTTCCGGAACCAGAAAAGAAGAATTGCTTATTCCTAAAGCAAATCTCAATCGTATCTGGATATTGCGCCGGTTGCTTCAGGAGATGAATCCTGTTGATGCCATGGAATTTATCATCGGCAAAATTAAAAAAACGGAAACTAATCAGGAATTTTTGGATTCTATGAACGCATAACGGTATAAAAAGGTTTTGCGTTTTTGCTTGAATTTTTACCGTATATATTGTAAGGTATGCGAACACTTTAAATAAAGCAAAAACATCAATAATTAATTGTAGATAAACACCAGGGAGGAAAAGAAAAAAGACATGAAAGAAGGAATTCATCCAGAATATAAAGAAACAACCATCACTTGTGTTTGCGGCAACGTCATTGAAACAAGGTCGACCAAAAAAGACATTAAGACGGAAATTTGTTCCAACTGTCATCCTTTTATAACGGGTAAGCAAAGGCTTGTAGATACGGCTGGCCGCGTCGAGAAGTTTAAGAAAAAGTACGAAACAAAAGCGGAGAAGCCTCAGGTCAAAAAGAAACAACCCACGGTAATTGTAAAGAAACCAAAAGAATAATAATTACAAAAATTTTCTTAATGAAAAACCAAAATATTGGACTACGTTTTTATGATAAAAACTGTTCATCTTTCTTCTGCTAGGCTGCCTTCGTTTTTTGGGATTGAGATACTGGTTTCTCCATGTGTGGAGCCATACGCTTCAAGTTGCCCTCTTCCTTGCCGCTGCGACATTTTTTTGAATGTAACCCGGCATTACCATTTGTAGGTGTCCTTTCCAGCGGGAAGGAACTTACAGATGTGCCTTTTTTAAAACTAACCTTAAACACTACAGATTTACTTTAAAGAAATAACATGGATATTATATTAGATAAACTTCGCGACATTGAAATACGTTACCGGGAACTTGAGGGGCTACTTAGTGATCCTAAAATTGTATCGAAGCAGGGCCTTTATCAAAAGTATGCCAAAGAGCACGCCGATTTAAGAGAATTGGTGGAAACTATACGTCAATATGAAAAGATCAGAGATCAGATAGAAGAGTATCAGGGGTTTTTGGCGGAAGGCGATGAAGAATTAAAAGCAATTGTTAAGGAAGAAATGCCGCAATTAAAGCAGAAGCAAACCGATTTGGAAGAGAAGATAAATATTTTGCTGTTGCCCAAGGATCCCAATGATGACAAAAACGTCTTTCTGGAAATCAGAGCGGGCACGGGAGGTGATGAAGCCGGCCTTTTTGCCGGCGATTTATTTCGCATGTATGCTCGGTATGCGGAAACTCAGGGCTGGCGTGTAGAAGTAGTGAGCAGTTCTTCGACAGGTGGCACCGGCGGATTTAAGGAAATTATCGCCCTGATTGAAGGCAACGGAGCCTACAGCCGCCTGAAGTACGAAAGCGGCGTTCATCGCGTCCAGCGCGTTCCGGTTACAGAAGCGCAGGGACGAATTCACACCTCGGCAGTCACCGTGGCCATTATGCCCGAAGCGGAAGAAGTGGAACTCAATATCGATCCCAATGAACTGCGGGTTGACGTATATCGCTCCACCGGTCACGGAGGTCAGAGCGTCAACACAACCGATTCGGCTGTGCGTATTACTCACTTGCCTACAGGCCTTGTTGTTACCTGTCAGGACGAAAAATCCCAGCTCAAAAACAAAATCAAGGCAATGAAAGTATTGCGCGCGCGCCTGCTTGACGCTATGATACAGAAACAAAACGCGGAACAAGCGCAGACACGTAAAAGCCAGGTGGGCACTGGCGATCGCAGCGAACGTATTCGCACCTATAATTTCCCTCAGGGCCGCATCACCGATCACCGCATCAACATGACCCGATATGATCTCGATAATTTTCTCAATGGCAACATCGGCGCAATGATTGACGCCTTGGCAAATCATTATCAGGCAGAATCATTGAAGTAGGCCGATGTCACCTGCAGAATAAACGAATGTTTTTTCTACAGCTATCCTGCATCACCTTCTTCCTGTATGGTTGTTTTTCTTATTTTCCCAATTCATACAACCTTTCAATCGGAAATAATCAAAAAATTCCTACGTATGATATGCGGCGTTAGCCCATAATCTTCGACGCCAGAATGCGCTCGACCTCCGCATCTGATTTTTTGAGCACCTCTTTTAGAAGCCATCGATTGTCCTGGCCGAGCTCCGGAGCGGGACCGCGCACTTCGACGCTCGTGTTCACCGCTTTCACCGACGGGCCGAAGGTCGTGATGGAACCTCCCCCCGCTAGCGGAATCTCAACGAGCATGCCCCGTGCCTTTGTGTGCGGATGCTCGACAACCTCTTTCACATTGTTAACCGGCCCTACGGGTGCGCCCGAATGCCTGAGAAGCTCGACGACCTCCGCAGTCGTATGCTTCGTGCTCCACCCCTCAATTATCGCTTTCAGTTCAGCCTCGTTCTGGTTGCGTGCCATAAGGTTGTTGAAGCGCGGATCGTCCGCAAGTGTCGGCATGTCCATTCCCGCGCACAGGCCCTTCCATGTATGGTCGGCAATGCAAATGATGAGGACATAGGAATCCGAGGTTTTAAACGTATCGAATGGTGTGATGAGATCAAATCTGTTGCCGGTGGGCTTCGGGATGATCCCCGAGACTGTGTATTCGACTAACTTTGATTCTAGGAGGTTGATGCCCACGTCGTACATGGCTATGTCCAGGTGTTCGCCCTTTCCCGTTTTTTCGCGCGCGTAAAGTGCGGCACACACCGCGAAGGAGGCATTATACGCCGTGGAGATGTCGATGATTAGGGTGCCGGTGCGCAGCGGCGGCCTGTCCGGGTAACCGGTAGTGCTCATGAGCCCCGATGCCGCCTGAATGACTGCGTCGTAGCCGGGTAGCGGTGAGAGCGGCCCATACTGCCCAAAGCCTGAAATGGAGCACATGATGAGGCGCGGGTTCACCTTTGAAAGCGTCTCAAAATCAAGCCCACGCTTCTTCATGTTGCCGGGAATCATGTTTTCCACGAGCACGTCGCTTACGGAAACAAGCTCCTTAAAGAGGGCAGTGCCCTCGGGTTTCTTTGCATCGATGACCGCGCCGCGCTTTCCATGGTTTAGCGTGGCGAAGGAGGCGGATTTACCGTTCTTGTATGGTGGAAATAGGCGTGCCTCGTCTCCGAACCCTGGTTTCTCGATCTTGATCACTTCGGCTCCCATATCGCTCATAAAGTAGCAGCAGCCGGGACCAGCCACCGTGGTTGAGAAATCGATTACCCGTACCCCATCAAGCATTCCCTTCATGATTTTTCTCCTCCTTTGTTAATGGTATATTATGTTTGTGTATCACTTTATTGTAATAATTCCAAATAAGAGTACTGTGTCAATAAATTTGCATAACCTGTTCGGAGTATCAATGTTGGAGAAGAAAAAGATATGCACGGATAACCTGCACTTTCATGCCAAACTTAATGTTAGTTAAATAATTTATTACTTTCTGAAAGAAACAGATCGTCAACCGCGATAAAAATGAAAGATTTCAATCCGTAATAAATAAAATATCCATTGACAAAACAGAAACCGCCCTCCTATACTTTCCAACACTTAAAGAAATGCCTTATCAAACAAATTTTATCTGAAGCAGGCAGGTACGTCGAAGTGTAGACTCCTTCCTGAAAGGTATTGCAGGTTTCAATAACAATAAAAAAAAGAAGGAATGGTACATATGGGAGCAATGCGGAATCCGGGAGTTATCTGGAAAGCACTTGACGAGGCAGCGCGGGAGGTACCCCATGACAGGATGTATATTTACAAGGACCGAACTATTTCCTTCAGAGAAGTGGATGAATCCTCGGATCGGGTTGCGACGTGGCTCCTGAAGCAAGGCATAAGGAAAGGTGACCGTATTGGCATCATTGCCCTGAATCAGCCGGAGTGGCTCTACACATATTTTGCGGCGGCAAAGATTGGCGCCGCTATAGTGGGACTAAATGTACGCTACCGTGACACGGAACTAGATTACATGCTGAATCAGAGTGAAGCAAGCATGGTTGTTGTGGTGAATGAATTCGGCGGATTCGATTATGTGAAATTTTTCGATACCTTCCGTACAAAGATTCCCACCGTGAAGGATTTTGTCTTCATCGGTGATGGCGGATTTCCTGGTAGTGTATCCTATGATTTGCTTCTTGCCGAGCCTGCTGACAAGAATATACTTGAAAAGGCAAAAGCATCGGTTTCACCGGAAGATCTCATGATTATTATCTACACTTCCGGAACGACAGGAATACCCAAGGGGGCAGCCATAACGCACAAAAGCCAGCTTGCCTCTGCAGTCGCCCAGGTTGATCATGCGCAAATGAATTCCGATGACTGTTTGCTTATGATCTTGCCCCTCAATCATGTTGGGGGCATTTCCTGCTCAGTTTTACCAAGCCTGCTGGCCAGGGCAATGGGAATCCTGATTCCCTTCCCCGATCTCAACGCGGTCATCGAGAACGCGCGTAAATATACCCTTACCATATACGGTGGCGTACCCACACTCTACTCCCTTCTTTTTATGACCCCGGATTTTCTGAAGCTTGATTTCTCCAAAGTGCGGATCGCCATATGCGGAGGCTCGAACTCAGAACCTGCGCTTCTCTCCCAGATCAAGGAAGTCTTTCACAATGGCGTGGTGATGAACCTTTACGGCCTCAGTGAAACCTCGGGGGCCGTAGTCCTAAGTCCATGGGAGAGTGATTTTGATACTGCTGTCCGTTCCATCGGGAAACCCATCGGCGATGTCCAGGCAAAGGTAGTTGATAGCAAAGGGAATAAGCTGCCCGCCGATGAGATCGGCGAGCTTTGCTTCAAGGCAGATGCCTTATGCAGCGGTTATTTTCGCATGCCTGAAGCAACGGCAGAGTCCTTCGACAAGGATGGTTGGCTCCACTCCGGCGATATGGGATATATCGAGAAGGATGGATACATCGTCCTAAAAGGACGCAAGAAAGAAATGTACATTCAGGGAGGGTTTAACGTCTATCCTGCAGAGGTGGAGAATCTGATATCGAGGCATCCCAAGGTGCTGCTTGTGGCAGACATCGGAGTACCCGATACCGTTCTGGGCGAGGTGGGTAGATGTTATATCGTTTCGCGGGCCGGAACAAATCTCACAGCGGAGGAAATCATAGATTACTGCAAGAGGCACCTTGCCGACTACAAAGTGCCGCGCCAAATCGTATTCAAGGATGCTCTTCCTCTGACGCCAGTGGGAAAGGTGATGAAGATAAAGCTGAAGGAAGATTTCGAAAAAACAGGCGTCTGATCTGCCCCCTAACACCGGGCTAATATTAACTTTCTACAAACACTTAATATTAGCGAAATAATTTCTTACTTTC
>CAVQCU010000210.1:0-14851 GCA_963710995.1 uncultured delta proteobacterium | reverse complement strand
GAAACGCGCAGGTAATTTATTTCTCTGTTGAATTTGTCAAGCATAATTTTTTAAAAAATCTTATTTTTTATTGTGAAACTCCAATTCTAATGAAACTCAGATATTACAAAAGCAGCACAGTAATATCTGTAAGTTGAATTATCCCACGTGCGAAGCTAAGTGGGACTATTGTAATGAGACTCAAACTTCAAAAGCGAAGCGAACGAAGTTTGTTAGTCGAATTATGGTGCATAAGCGGGGTATTACCCTTTTGATTATGGCATAAATAGCATAATTGGACGGATATTTCTTGACAGGGTACTTATTCTTTATTAAACAAGAATTGAGCAATTATCCTGCCCACAGTTTTAATCACGGGTATGAATCCCAAAACAAGCTTTGGAAACTTTTTCCCGCAGCTAGCTTTGGGGATATTCAACCCTCCGCCTTTGGCGGGATTGTTCCCAATAGTTTATTAACTATTGGATAGTTCGTCCAACAAATGTCAGTGCGCTGCGCTTCTGAAATTTGGGACTCACTACAACTTACAAATTTTAACGAGTGACCTTTAGGTTATGCGTTTCGCTTTTAAAATTTGAGTCTCACAAATAAATCACGTCAAGACATAGTAAAACAATCTGGAGTAGTTATGCAAAGAATACCGATTACAAAAGCAGGTTTTGAAAGATTGAAAAAAGATTTGGAAACGATAAAAAATGTATCCATTCCTGAAAATGTTCGCGATATTGTAGTTGCGCGCGCGCACGGTGACATTTCCGAAAACGCTGAATACTCCGCCGCCAAAGAAAGACAGTCTTTTCTTTATGGAAAGGTGCAGGAGTTGGAAAATAATCTCGCCCTGGCTGATGTCATTAGTTTAAAAGGTTTGACCAACGAAAAAGTAGTTTTCGGCTGTCATGTCAGTCTGGAAGATATCGACAGCAGTGAAAAAATAAAATATCAACTGCTTGGCCCCTATGAATCCGACATCAGTCAAAATAAAATATCCGTGACATCTCCGATTGGTAAAGCCCTGATCGGTAAAATAATCGGCAGTGAAATCAATGTGCAAACACCCGGCGGTACGCGCAACTTTGAAATCATCGACATCTCGATTGAAGAAGATTAATTATCTTCATTCTCAAATGTAGTTCTGGTCTCTATCTTCACGCCTTACACTGCTGCGATTTTGCCGCAAATGATGCCATAGCCTGTTCGATTTCTTCCTTCACTATACCTTTGTTGTTTTTAGAAAACTGCTCCAGTCCGGACATTGCCTCTTTATTGCCGATGCGTCCCAGCGCCCAGGCGATCATGCTCTTTACGCGCTCATCAGAATTTTCTTTAAACGCGCGGATGAGGTCGGCGACGTAAGCCGGCTTAAGACTATTGCCTATAGCGCGAGCCGTATTCATCTTCCAGCGCCAGAGATCATCAGCGGACATGTAGAACATGTGCGGCCAGATTTTCTGTTCGAAGTATGGTTTATCCATATGCAACAGGCACGAAAGATCGAAATTCGCGGCCTTGGCTAAAACACGGTGATTTTGCGGTTTCTCCCCGGTCATCCAGGGGGTATTGCGTGGACAGACATTCTGGCAGCGATCACACCCATAAACATACATGCCCATAGGCTCGCGAAGTTCAAGTGGAGTAAGCCCATTGCCATAATACGTTAAAAAGGAGATACAGCGGCATGGATCAATCTTTCCGCCTCCCTTGAGCGCGCGGGTAGGACACGCCGCCACACAGGCATTGCGGCACCAATCGGGACAGCCAACGGCAATATCCGGTTCATCCGGGGAATATTCAGCATCAACTACAATAGCGATGGGAAAAACGAATGAACTTCCGAGGGCAACACGGCCAGCGTAAAAAACGCAGTTATTGCCGAAAGTCCCCAACCCGGCTCGAGCGGCTGACAACCGATGCGGCATGTTGAATGGCACTTTGGAATCAACACCGTTTGCCTGGAGAAATTTCCGGAAAGCTTTAATCTTAAGTGCCAGACCGATCTTTGGTAACCCGGTCATCATCGAGATAGCAGCGGCCGAAATGACGCTCCATTTGAATAGGAAAAGATTCTTCGAAATAAGATTCCAGTAGTACAATGATGGATTTTGCTTGGGGAAGAATGTGCTTAGGATCCGTTCCCGCAAGCAGACCAAAACCGACTGCCTCCGCCCAGCCATACTCTTCCTGATGCGCCAGCAAATATTCCTTTTGAGAATCAAAAGGCTGAACATCAGTAAAACCGATATCGGCAAATTTCAATCGTTTAGCTTCCGCGATTATGTCTTGTTTTGTCAGCATAATCCCTTCCAATTATAAATCAAAGCGCTATTTTTGTTGGCGTGGTTGTCGGTTTCCTCAACGTATGTATAATACATCTCGTCACCTCCGCCTAGCCGCCTCAATATCATTTTTGATTTAGAATTGGAATTATATATTCCTCTTTTATTTTTCACCTTTTTGTTTCAGATATTTGTTTCTATCTGCCATAAAATCTTTATAGATGCGGTAATGGTCGGTTTGTTCATATTGAATCTGCTGAACCGGGGAATTATCAAAAGTATAGATTATTGCTCCCGGACAAGCCAGCAAAAGCGGAGAATGAGTAGCGATGATAAATTGCGCGTGACCGGCGGCGCTCATATTTTTAAGAATGTCCAGAAGCTCTATCTGCGAGCGCGGCGATAGAGCGGTTTCCGGTTCATCCAGCAGATAAAGGCCTTTAATTTGATAGCGGCTGCGGAAAAAAGACATTAGCGATTGCCCGTGCGATTGGGTCGTCAAAGATTTCCCGCCGAAATAATTCAACTGGCCGCGATCCGCCGCGGCCCATTCATCCAGTAACTCGGCAAAGTGCTGAAATATTTTTGACCCGAAAAACGATCCGGGCACACGGCCGTTTGACCATTGCACAGATATATATTGGTGAAGCTTGTCTTCATAGGGATTATGTTCCGGCCTGCTTCTTTCCGCGTTGCGCCAGATATGAATATTGCAGGCAAGAGCAAGGGCTTCCAGTAAGGTTGACTTCCCTGTGCCGTTTTCACCAACGAATAATGTAACCGGTGAATCAAATGTTACTTGTTTTGTTTCGTGGAAAAGAGGCAGATTAAAAGGATAGCAATCTTTTACCGGATATTTTTGGGGATGAAATGTAACTTCTTTTAAATGCATTGTTTTGTCCCGATATAATGAGAACTTATATATTAACCTTAACCTGATTACAAGAACATACATCGCCTGTGCTGTCAACAAACATGGAAAAGTCCGGCTCGAAAAGATTTGACAATATCGTTTATTATCTATTAAATGCATTTACGTGAAGCTAAAACCTTACAAGGGGATAGAAGTATTCTCATCTATGAATTGCACAAAATGAAATTCAGATATTTGCTAATCATAGCCTCCATGGTCTTCATGTTTCTTGGCTGCGCGTTCAATAATGAGCAGGTTAAGAAAAACCAGATAATCAAAGCAAAAACACATGATGAAATCCCGATTGCTCCCGAATTGAAAAAAAATCCAGACTCAGTTGTCGTCGTTAAGATTAAAGAACTGAAGCATCAGCTGATTATGAACGGAGTACCTGGAGAATGGTTCGATGGGCAGATTTATAATAAAACTTTCCGAATTCACTCCAATATAAACCAATATTTTCAGAAATCAGCGGAAAAACAAACCGATCATGACAAGAAACACGATATCGCCTGGTACTTCGCCCGAGTAGGAGTGGATGTTAAAATCGAAAAAGGAAAGCCATTCATCGAAAAACACATCGAGATGTTTAACAGAGCCGAGGCGAGACACGGAATTCACAAGGAATTGATCGCCGCCATCATTGGCATCGAAACCAATTTTGCCGATCAGCAGCAGCGCGGCAAATTCTACGCATTCAATTCTTTAGTGTCTCAATACATTTTCACAAACCGGATAAAATTTGCTGTTCGTGAAATTACGGCTCTTTACAAATTTTCACGGATGACTGGACATCCGCCGCAGTATTTTACAAGTTCATATGCCGGAGCAATCGGCTGGGGGCAGTTTATTCCTTCGTCCCTGCTAGCGTTCTTTATCGATTCAAACGGACTTGATGATGATATTGATCCATTCTCCATAGAAGATACTATCTTCAGTGTGGAAAATTACCTTTACAAGAATAACCTTTCAGGAGAAAACATCGACGATTACAATAGTAAGTGCAGGGCTGTTTTTGCTTACAATCATAGCGACGTTTACGTTAAAGCAGTTCTCTATATCTATGACGGGCTGCGGGATTATTTATCTCCGGCAGAACCTGACGTTCGCACAGAAAAGTGAATGAGGAAAGAAAGGTAAGTCTTTAGATTTCTCAAAAGTACGGATGCCGCAATGACCCACCGACAAGATCATCGTTGCCACATAGCACATAATAATTACCAAGAGTAAATATCCGCCGCTGTTTCCCTACGATGAAAAGATATTTTAAATGTTTCATCTACAAAGTGTTAGAATCAACATAGCATAAACAATATCAATTACCATTTATAACCTTCTATAAGATATTTGAGAAACCAAACTATGGTTAAATTATCTTTACCTTCTGATGCCGGTTTTATTCTCGTATTATCCCGGTAATAATTTAACAATCTTTTTTCAAGTATATCCGGCCTCTAAATATTATTTTTAGTAAAAAACAGTAAGATCGTCGAAGTTCTTTGACGTTGTGAAAAATCAAGCCTTACTTGATTTCACACATCTGCCGATTTTTTACAAAAGGCAACGGCATCTTAGCATACCAATGGTAATTCTCTACAGCGATGTTTTTTTATTTGCTTTTCCATGAACCAGTTTCGCCAACAAGACCTTCCCATGTACCGCTACCGGATAAACGTCCATCTTCAACACTTAACTGGCCAATGAATTCGATATCGGAGGAACCGTTGGCGTGGAGTTCTCCACTAGAGTTCACAGTTCCGGTTAAAGTACCTGATTTGAAGAATCCGGAAAAGGTGCCTGATACAGTGCCATTGGCAGCGATGGTTATCAAGAACGTTCCGTCAATCCGAAGAGAAGTTGCTTTGCCGCTCCACTCTCCGGAAATAGTTCCTTGATATTTTGCCGTATTCTTGTCTTTAGAATTGGCTGTATTCTGAGCATCCGCTGCAGAGAGATTGCTAAATAATAAAAATATTATTATGACAAACTTAATAAGATGTATGACTGTCGTTAAACTGAATTTCTTTTCTGTGATCTCTTTGTTCATATACTCCTCCGTTAATTGATCTATCAGATTTACATGTGTTATCCTAACACATGTAAAGATTCAAGTAAAGGCAGATCTATTTATTGGCCAATATGAGATATGGGCTGCAGAATTTGACGGTGTGGTTAATATTCCGGTTGAACAATACGATTTTAGCCTGTTTCATCTGCTACGAGGGATTCTCTTATCACAATTCAGGCAGACCCTCCCGCATGCGTCTTTTTCACGATGGGTTATGATTGGATGTACTCATACCAGGAATAGTCGAGGCTCAATGAAGTGATCATTACCAAGTGAAAGCTTGAATGCTTTTTATTGCCTCAAAATTGTGGACTTCAGGGAAAAGTAATTAAAAAGTCTTTACATCTATTGTTAAATAAACTTCCTTCTATGGCATGGATAATAACCAAACACCGTAGAACTCTGACTTAACGTGTGGTAAATGTTTCGAGGGCAGGTTACTGGCCCCTGTCAACTCGAGTTTAGTGTAGTATAATGTCTCGATACTCAACATCTTCCACCAAAAAACCCTTAATCCTTAAGGAGGATAAGAAATCCTGATAATCGCTTAAAGATTTATATGGCCCATGAATTCCCTTCATAGCTCCCCAACGGTCACTCGTGCCATAGTCCATTATGAATAACTTGCCATCCATTGTGAAAGCAGTAACCCAGTGATGAGGAGGTCCCAACTTGTTTTTAATAAATACCGATCTTGCCTTATATTCAGGGTTGATTCTGTTAAGCGCATCTATAACAAAATTTGCGGAATCGAAGCATGCACCTTTTTTGATCCTGAACATTTCGGCAGGGCTCAGGGGTTCTTTACCATAACGACCTTTTCTTTCATAATCGTAAGTGAAATTCTTTTCAAGCCAACTGTAAACATCTTTATAAGATGTCCATTTTGCCACTGTTGCATAATAATCAGCCTGTGCTTCACCACATTCACCAACTGATGCAAAAAAAGCGATCAGAATGCACAGTATTATAGAAAATAGTAACAGTTTTCTTAAAGCATATTTAATAATCTTTTCTTCCTTCTCTAGAAAACATATCATATCAAATAACTTCTTGAGACTTTTAGATCTAACCTTTTATTCCCAGTAATAATATTGCCGATTCTAAATAGTCTGAACAAATTTTGTTTAGAACTAAACAATGAACCAACAAATTCAGTTTTTATTTATAACACTTACTGGTTGTAACCTAGCATAAGATCGGAAATTTGAAAAATAAGGATAACAGGAAATAATATAGAAAACAGATACATTTATTTTGGGCTCGTCCGATCAATGCCGCCATCGAAAATTCTACACCTTTTCCGTGTTGTTCTTTAAGCCTTAAAGTCGGAAAATTCCTTTTTATCTTTACGATATGATAGATGACTGTGCAGGAACCATCCGATAATAAAACCTGTTAACAGAGAAAAAAATAACAACACCGCTCGCGACATGGAAACTTCCCAGAATCACGGATACAATAGCCTAAAGCAAGCTGCGGGGTATTGTATCCTCCGCTTTGCGGGATTGTTCAACTTACCAATTCCACTACGCTACGCTTTCGGAATTGGAGTTTTACAATAAAAAGCTCACAGTGACGACTTGTATATTCTGAGCCAGAAAGATAAGGGTGAGACAAACAAGAATAACAACCAGTGTGATTTTGAAATTCATTTTTTTATCCTCCCGTATATTTAAAGCAACTTACCCAAATCGGCCAGT
Organism: uncultured delta proteobacterium; assembly: GCA_963710995.1. GTDB lineage: Bacteria > Desulfobacterota > Syntrophia > Syntrophales > Smithellaceae > Smithella. Next base: position 7,894 of record CAVQCU010000210.1, on the reverse strand, counting down.
GATATTTTAAATACAACTCTACTGTCGGTAGCAGTCTGGGTATACTCTAATCCCATGCTCCAACATTGTTTGTGATAAATAAGCCCCACTGTAGTCCCTACTGTTTGGGAATTATATCGATCGATTGCCGTAATAAATGTGCCGTCAATATTTTGGGTAATTACCGCTTTTAAGTTAACGTTGATTTCATCAGTAGATCCTAAAGTATAAAGATAACCGAGCGCCAACGCATCTCCGCGCCAATCTTTGATATTCAAACTATAATTCGTTTGTGTCCAGCCATCATAAATGCTGTATTGATTACGCGCGCTAAAAGAAAAATATTTATGAGGAGTAAAATCAAACTCCATTCCGAGATCAGAGAAAGGCTGTCTTTCACCACTAATCCCCTCCATACTTTTATTTGCTTCATGGAGGTCATAAGTTTGAAACAGCTTAAGCCGGAGAAATTCCAAATAGCTATAGGAGCCATCTTTATCTTTTATTTTAGCCGTAAAAGTGTTCGTAAGCAACCAGGCAACTGCGTTTTGTTCATCCAAGGATGAAGATGTGATGGGCATTACAGTGCCTGCAGGTGTGATTGGCATTATAAATGGCGAAAAGGCAGGCAAATAGTAATCAGGCAAATTACCTTGCGGCACGCTTGGCGTGTAGGAATAGTTTATTTCCGTTTTTATTTCGTGTCTGATTTTTTCCCAGTTTTGCACATTGACATCAAAAACACGGGAAAGCTGACTGCTTAAAAGCAATGATGCATTGTAAATTGTTATGTCACCGTTTTTACTTTCCACTCCAGTTGAATTATCATCCCGGCTCCAGAATGTCTCTTTAACAGCAAACTGCGGAATTACTTTAACATAGTTGGATATATTAAACGGCAAAGAAACAGTTGGTGTAAAATCGATGTAGTGCCCCTTCTGACCTTCTCCCCGGTACAAATAATCATAACTGCCCGCAAATTCGTAATATAAGGGTGTCTGCAAAAGGGGCTGTTTGATGCCCGTAAAAACGATCTCCGGATATTTTTGCAGGGTTTGATCATTATTAGCGGCCCCAAAATCGTCCGTAGAGCTGATCAATCCCGTCAAATTGTAATTAGACCAGCCTTTAACCACGCGGATAGTTGAGTCCAGATAACGCATAGTTTGATCGCCTTGAAAAGGAACATTCTTAAAAGGGTCATCTGCCGTTTGGGAATAATGATCAAGGAAGTAGTTGTGCGCTGAAAAATCTTGAAAGTACCATTTGTCGGATACTTGTTGTAAATCGGTCCTTACATAAAATTGGGAATCAAAATTAGTTTGATGATTTAAATAATAAGACCAGCGATTATGCGATTCCTGCCAGTCGCGGCTGGTTGCCGCATCGGTCGTTTCGATAATGTGTTTCGTATCCTCCATGTAATCGCCGTAAAAAGTACCTGATGAACTACCTCCTAAATAGTATCTGAATTCCGCGCCTTCTTTAAATCCTCTTTTTTCGATGTAACGCTGATAAAACGTTGCGTCCATCTGCGGAGAAATCGCCCAAAAATAAGGGACCTCAACATCGATACCATCATTCCCGGAAGAGGAAAGATACGGGACAAGAAATCCCGATTGACGTTGAGTTTTTGCGGGAAAAGGAAGAAATGGAGAATAGAACACCGGTAAACCTTTCGCCAGTAACCAGGCGTTTTTCATCAGGCCATAACCTTCAATTGTTACCTTCATTTCACTACCGGTGATTTCCCAATCAGGATTATCGCCATCACAACTTGTGGCAACCGGATTTTCAATGAAATATGTATTTTCTCCGGTCTTCTCAATTTTATCGCCTTTTATATAGAAATGGTTCCTCGCATAAAAAGCATGGGCTTTATAAACAGCTCCGGTCTTGTCTTCAATATTGAAAACAATTTTATCGCCCTGCAAGGTATCCTCTCCTATCTTCAGAGAGGCACTACCCTGAGCGGTGGCAATATTGTTTTTATTATCCAATTCCATGTCATCGGCATAGAGAGTGGCGCCACTATAAATTATATTCACTTTACCTTGAGCATGGTACACGTCGCGAACATTGTCGTAGTCCATGCTGTCCGCTTCAATGTTCGCAGGATTGCCATTATTTTTTGTTTCAACAGCCGAAGCTCCGGGAACGGCGGCAATATTGTTTTTATTATCTACCCCTGTATTTTCGGCATCGGGAGCAGGACCTTTATAAATTACGGTCACTTTTCCTTGAACACGGGATACGTCGGAAAAATCATCGCCGTTCATACTGTCCGCTTTAATATTCACAGGATTGTCATTATTTTTAGTTTCAGAAGCAGAAACTTCGGGGCAGGAAATAAAAATTATTATCGCAATCAAAAAGGTAATAGTTAAATCGAGATTTAATATGTTGAGTTTCTTATGCCCAATCACGTTCATCACTCTACCTTTGCTGCAACTCCCGGAGCGGCATTCATCAGTTTGGTATACTTTTTATTGTGATTTTGTATTATCACATAAGGCAAGTTTAGGAAATGCTTGTTTTACTTCACCGGCCAGATAAAAAGAACCGGTGGCACAGATCAAGTCCTGCTTTTTAGCCATGGCTTGTGCCCGCTCAATTGCCTGCCCTACATTTTCAGTGACAATTGCAGGATAGCCCATTTTTTTCACTGTTTCCATAATATCGTTCACCGGCACAGCCCGCTTGGTTTTTAGTTGTGTTAATATTATTATTGAGGCGAGAGGAACTATTTTTTGTAACATTTGACGATAGTCCTTATCAGCAAGAGCTCCAAAGATAAGAATTAAACGGCGATAAGAAAAACCCCTTTTAAAAGTACGGCATAAAACGCTGATGCCCGCAGAATTATGAGCTCCATCGAGAAGAAAAAGAGGCTGATTTTGCAAAACTTCCAGTCTGGCTTCCCAATGTGTATTTTTGAGTCCCGCATAAATCGCTGTATCAGCAATACTAAAACCCTTCTTTGCGCAAAGTTCGATTGTCACCAAAGCCAGAGCGGCATTAGATAACTGATGATCGCCTTGCAGAGGAATCTTTAAATTTTTCAGATTACGATACAAGCCTTGATAGTTTAAAAAACCATCTTTTTGCTTTTTGATCTTTATATCGCGACCCAGGCGGTAAAGCTTTGCGCGGTGGCGCAGGCATACATTTTTTAACACCTCCAAAACTTTATTTTGTTTTGCCGCTGTAATACAGATACCTTTTTGCTTGATGATCCCTGCTTTTTCGCGCGCAATTGAATCCAGAGTATTACCTAGATAGTCCATATGGTCTAAAGCAATATTGGTGATTACCGAAACCAGCGGCTTACAAACATTTGTCGCATCAAGCCTGCCGCCTAAACCGACCTCCAGCACGGCAATCTCAACTTTATGGCGTTGAAAATATACAAAGGCCGCGGCGGTTAAAAATTCAAAATAAGTTACCGGTTGTTCCTTTTTATCTTTCACATACGCAATAGTTTGATTAAATTCCTTTAGGGAAATTTTCTTTCCGTTAATGACAATCCTTTCCCGAACATCAACCAAATGCGGAGATGTGTAAAGACCAACCTTATAACCGGCGCTACACAAGATCGAAGCGATCATAGCCGCGGTTGAGCCTTTGCCATTTGTACCGGCAATCAATATTGTCTTATATGAATTTTGCGGATTTCCCAGCTGCGACAACAGCTCAGTAATTGCCTTAAGACCAAAACGCATCTTATCAACATTCAAACTGTCAAGATATGCGGAAAGATTTAATTTATTCATTTATTTATCGGTTATTTAAATGCGGATTATATCTCTTGAATATGTAGTAAACTAGCACACCTTCCCTACGCAGGCAATGAATTTATAAAATGGTTCACTGAATACTATGTTCATTTGATAATTCTGATGGCTATAGGTCTGGACTGACTGGACTGCACCCCCGAAGTTAAACAAAACATGTTAGAGTAGTTGGCAGGAACCCCAGTCCCGTGAAACGGGAGAAAGGAACTTGCCATGAAGCACCGAAAGAGTTGAATCTGAAAAATGCCGAGATTCCGGTGCACGCTGCTATAACCTCTTCGAGAAATACGAAAGACTCCAGCCCGCTCCATCCGAGGCCGCCCATCTTTTCAGGTATATAGCCGATCGTTAATTTTCTCCTGTTTATCTCTAGCCACAATTCCCAGTCGGCGTATGAGGGATCTTTCCCACATTTCGTGTCAAGTTCCAGAGCCTTCGGAAGAATGATCTCCCTCGCCAGGATGCGCGATTCCATCTGCGTTTTTTCGGCTCTATCAATATAGTCCGGAAACCGCTCCTTCATTTTTATAAGGAACGGCGCGTTATTAAGCAGGTCGGGTTTATCAGAAAAAAGGCCGTATTTGAGTTTGAAATAGTCCATAGGATTACCTGTTATTTATTTTTAAAGTGGCTACTGGTTAGCCATATTTCGTGTAATTAACTATTTGTTGTGAACATACTTGCTGGTTTTAGTGGCAACCATAAGTGAAACCAATTCGTAGAGACGTTGTGACAGCCTTTTAGTGTACCATAAGGCGTTCGCGAGGGCGGTGATCACCACGAGGCCCTTGTTCTTTTTAATTACCTTTATAATTTTCTGCACGCACTTGTCCACCGGCATGGGGGTAACCATAGCGGAAAGGCCGCGCGCCTCTTCATCCACTTTTTTGAATGTAGTGTTCGCGATCAGATCGCTTTCAATCAGCCCGGGGCTTATTGTGGTCACGCCGACATTGCTACTTGCAAGTTCGGAGCGGAGGCATTCTCCAAGCATGATGAGTGCCGATTTGGATGACGCATAGATCGTTCCGAACGGTATGCCCGTAAGGCCGAAAGCGGAGGCGTTGATCACGGAATGCCCTTCTCTCCGTTCAACCATGGGAGGGACAAAGAGTTGCATGGCATATATCACATAAAAAAATTCACATTATACACGGTGTCCCAGTCGGTTTTGGTCATCAGGTGTGTGGGGCCTGTCCATCCAATGCCTGCATTGCAGAATACGATATCGACCTTTCCGAACTCTTTAAACGCCTTTTTTGCGAGGTCTTTCATCTGTTCCGCAACCGCTACGTCAGTCGGAACAACAAGAGCCTTTCGTCCCTTTTTACGGATGGCAGCTACCACTTCGTTAAGCTCTTTTTCGCGGCGGGCGCAGAGAACTACGTCGCAGCCCTCGTCCGCGACGGCCAGCGCGAAGGCCTTTCCGATACCGCCGCTTGCACCGGTTATAAGTACAACCCTACCTTTTAAGTCTTTCATAGCTACTTCTATAATATAGTTTTTCTTTGTATTTTTTGCATATTCGGCATAAATTCTTCTTTATATGGGTCTAAAGGTAAAGCCCCTTTTAAAAGCCCCGTTCTGTTACCTAATAATAATTTAAACGTTCGCAGGTCGATTAATATTTTATTTGCGTTCTCCAGCCCACTTTTTGACCAATTTACTTTATTCATAGTTAATCCGCTGACGGATTCTGTTTTGGACGTCCGCAATCGCGGCTTCCATGTCGGATATGTACATGGATACGGCTTTCTCCGGGCATACGGTTGCGCAACGGCCACAGCCCTTGCAGAGTTGCTCGTTTCGGACGATACCCTTATCGGCAAGAGTCAGAACATTCATGAAGCAGTCTTCAACGCATGTACCGCATTTTTTGCATTTCTCGGGATCGACTGACAGAGAAAGCCCCTTCAATCGGACTACCTTTGATTGGATGTCCTGAGGGTAGTATCGCAAAGATTTTAAAACGGTGCAGCAGCAGTGGCAACAGAAGCAGACGGTAAGAAGCTTCTGCTCATTTGGGACACCGTAGAACAGGTCGTCCATGCGGACTCTCCCGGCCATGGGTATGAGGCCGAGCGACAGCATATTGTCCAGGTGCTTCAGTGCCTTATCGATGGATATATGTTTGGATATCCTTGAGTCTATGTGAGTGGTCCCATCGCCCATTAAAAGACATGAATCCTGGATCGGATAGGTCTTGCAAGCGGCGGAGTCCCTGCAGGAACATCTGTTTATGGTCACTCGATGCGACGATCTCTTTATCAGCTCTTCGATTATCATCCTTGGCAATACTGCGTTCTCGACACCCTTGATCGGTTGGTTGATGGGAATATAGGTCAGGTGGAAACCATTGTCTTTGAAGAAGGGGGAGGCGATAAAGGCAAGGCCTTTTCCAATAATTGGCTACTGGGTCATACGCGCGCTCCAGTATGAAATCGGCCAGAGAACCTTGAGAACCTTTAACCACCAGGCTGGTCTTCGAGACATAATAATAACCTCGATCGCTTTACCATCTAAAAATTTGCATACCTTTTTCGCAAAAAGTTCTGAGACGCACTGCAGATTACGGGATTAGGTTTTGACCTGCACCCGATTTCCTTAATATAAAAATTCCGTGTTGCCGTATCTTATAATTTTGCCTTACTTCGGCTTTCCAGCATGCAACGCACGACCTCCTCGCCGGAGCGGCGTTGACCCAATCCCAGGACCTTGTGCGTTTGCTCTCCCAAAACTACCCAGGGATAACGGATACCGTCCAGAGCGGCCGAAGGACCCTCATTGAGGGGAAAATGGATTTTCCAGAGCAGGTCGACCAGGGGGAAAACCACCCATTCCGGCAGTCCGACTATACGCTTGCCGTACATCCGCGCTATCTGTGCAAGGTTGACAGTGTCTGCACCAACGGCATGGAAATATCCCTCAGCCTCCTGGCGAACCACCTCCCGAAAGACCTCGGCCACATCGTCTTCGTGGACAAACTGCATATCCGGTCGTTCTCGTCCGACAGTCATAATGAAGGGCATGCGGGTGAAGTAACGTGAGATATAATTGTTAACATTGGGACCATAGACGATCGAGGGCCGGACAACAGCGACCCTGATTCCGGGATTTACCTCCCTGAAGTCTCGTACCAGCAACTCCACGGCAATCTTATCCTTGACATATGTGAGCGCACTTCGGCTATCGGGGGAAGCATCTTCCCGTGACCAGCGCGGAGACGCACAGGGGATCAGAAACACCGTAGTGGATGATGCCACCACCAGGTGGCGGGCATGACAGGCGACGGCAGTGGCCATGGCGTTCATGGTGCCACCCACATTGACGGCATGCATCAGGACCTCGCCGTAAATGGTGTTTAGGATGAAGGCCAGATGAATGACCTTTTTCACCTCTTTCTTGATAAAGAGATTCACAAGCTCCGGATTACGGATTTCCATGGAATGGAAGTCCAGTTTCTTAAAATGACTTGCGGGTGGCTTGACATCCACACCTATGATGCTGGATATGCCGGCATCGTTATCCATGGACTGCATAAGCCGCATTCCGACCCCGAGCACCCGGTAATCGCCACAACTGACATAACCCCTTTTCCACAGTTCCATGCATGCGTGCTGAATTCAAAAGTTAATTAACCATATTTTTTAAATAAGAACTTGCTTTCATGGGAAAGAAATATAGCTAAATCGGACTTGTATGTCAATGAAATATTGGCCAAAACATGTTTGGTTTTGTGTTTATTATAGATTGAAAAATAGCATAAAGAATGGGATTTAAAAATCAACATTAAGGAAGAAAAAAATATTTAGCTAATATTAAGCTTGATGAAATAGTTGACGGATCTTTCTACGGATTATATTTATACCAATATGGCAGAAGGCCCATCAAACCGTAGGTTTTCAAAATGGTATTGTTCAGATCTTAATAATTGGATAACAGGAAAATATAAAAAGATAAGCATTGATAACGGACAAGAAAAAATTTCTTTTAAATAAGTGTAAACTTTATTTGGTTAATGAGACACGATGCAAATAATTACGTTACCTTTATATATCTTACACCGTAAAAATACATTCCCATCTCGTAATTATATTTACTGCCGGTATAGAGGATTACAG
>CAVQCU010000209.1:0-3159 GCA_963710995.1 uncultured delta proteobacterium | reverse complement strand
CGGCTGATGGTGTAAAGGAACTGGTGGCGATAGAGGGCGGTTTCCGTGAAAGCGAAATGTCATGGAAACAACTTTTACTAGACCTGAAATCCAGAGGCCTGACTACCGCACCACAACTGGCGATTGGTGACGGCGCCTTGGGTTTCTGGAAAGCGTTGAGCAAAGTCTACGATGGTACCCGTTGGCAAAGATGCTGGGTACACAAGACTGCTAATGTTCTGAACAATTTGCCAAAGAGCCTTCAATCCAATGCGAAATCAAAATTGCATCAGATTTGGCAGGCAGCCAACAAAGATGAAGCCGCACGTCATTTTAATGATTTTGTGAATACGTATGAAGCAAAATATCCCAAAGCGGCCCAGTGCCTGGAAAAGGATCGGGATGCTTTGTTTACCTTTTATGATTTCCCCGCTGAACACTGGCGTCACATTCGAACCACGAATCCGATTGAATCGACCTTTGCGACGGTTCGATTACGAACAAATAAAGTGAGAGGCTGTTTTTCTGCGAACACGGTCATCTCAATGGCATTCAAATTATGTCAATGCGCTCAGAAACGATGGATTCGTCTACATCGTCCGGAACGCTTGGCTGATGTTGTTAAAGGAGTGAAATTCGTTAACGGTATTGAAGAAAAACGGATCGCCGCCTAATTCTTCATACACAACTCTTGACAATATCTCTTTCATTAAAAATGGATAGTATGTATACAGTTATTAGTATCCAGCGAAGTATGAAGGGAGATAGACTAATGGCGGAACAACTTGAAACAAAACAGACCAGCAATGAAATTGAAGATGATGTAACAGAACTAGAGCTGGAAGATGATGCCCTGGAAAAAAGAATGAAAAAACTGGAGAGAGAAGCTTCTCGATTGTTAAATCACTCAAACGAACTGCTGCAAGAACTTAACAAGGCTAGATCAAAACAGGAAGAAGCAAAACAAGAAGATATGAGACAATAATAATCCTCAAATAATGTTAAAAAGGTTAATTATTCAAGGTAAATAGTTATGATATTTTATTTTTCAGGTTGTGGCAATACGCGTTGGGTAGCTAAACAGATAGCTGACGTTCAAAACGAGAGATTAATTTTTATTCCAGAGGTCATTGATGGTGGTTACACCTTTACTCTACAAAACGATGAAAAGATAGGTTTTCTGTTTCCCGTATATTCGTGGGCACAGCCTAAAATTATAACTGACTTTATTAATCGTCTAAAATTGAAAAACTATCACGGTCAGTATCTATTTATGGTTTGTACTTGTGGCGGTAATGTAGGACTTACAAGACAATTATTTACTTCATCTATTGTAAGTAGTGGGTGGCATATTGATAGTGCATTTTCGATACAAATGCCCAATACTTACGTTTGTCTACCTGGATGCAACATAGACAAGCCAGAGCACAGTGCGGATAAGTTGCAAAAGTCGATAGAAAGGTTACGATACATCAATGACCAAGTTTTACGCAGAGCTAGTGGTAAATACGATGTCGTTCAAGGCTTGTTTCCGTGGACTAAAACTCGTATTATTCAACCACTCTTTCAACGCTTCTTGATTGACGATAAGCCATTTCACACTAACGAAAATTGTATCGGCTGCAAAATATGCGAACGCTCTTGCCCTGTTGGAAATATTTGTTTAACAGATGAAAGTCCTGTTTGGTTGCATCATTGTACAATGTGTCTTGGTTGTTACCATCGTTGTCCGACACACGCCATTGAGTATGGAAAACAGACAGCCAACAAAGGACAGTATATTCACCCTAAAGAGAAAGAACCTCTCAATGAACCTAATAAGAAACCCCTCAATCCATAAAAGCCTTGAGGGGTATGTGTGGGGGGTGGTGTGGAGACTATATTTACAGATCATGTTTTTTATTTTGTCAGCCGACCTTAACCCCCCTTGCTTGTTTTGGTTCTGTTATTAAACTTCTTAGCTGACGATGGTCTTCACTGCTTCAATAACAGGGCTGGTGAACAGAGTCATCAAAAGTGCATACAGTGCAAATATTCCGACCACTTCGCTAACATACATCTTGTCATATTTGCGTTTGAGAGAAATCATGATCAATCCGCCTACGATCAAGCAACCCAGTTGAAAATATGGGAAGTTAGCGACTCCTGTTGCCGCGTATTCAGCAAAGCTGAAAGTTGCCGTTAAAAGAACTACCGCCACCGCTATTAATGTTGTTGCTAATGTCTTTTCCATGATCTGTTACCTCCTAGGTAATGTGTTTATTTGCCTTTATATTAATGAAAATACCGTGCCAGATTTTAAAAATAAACAAAAAAACATTGTAAGATATTGATATAAAATATTAATTAACAACAGAAACGATTTACAATAAATGTCTCAAATGACTGTTTTCTTCTATTTGTTTCAATAAAATGTTTAAACGGTTGAACGATATATTGAAAAAGAATGGAGACCGGTAGAAGACTCAGGTATGATAATTATTAAGGCAAGAAAGTATGATGAATGACGAAGTTATATTAAGTTACCTTGAAGAATTGGCTGAAAAACTGGAAATATTAGTTCGTGATGAAAATATAAATATTGAAGAGTCTTCCAGTTCCGGAGGTCTGTGTCGTGTCGAAGGGAAACATGTTATTATTCTTAACTCCAAGGCTACAGTAAAAGAAAAAATTCAGGTTATGATCACGTCTCTGCAACAGTTTGACTTCAGCGGTTTGTATATAAAACCAGTTATTCGGGAATTACTGGATGGATCGGCGCAGATATAGTCAATTAATATTCAATTATATTTTTATATGCAATAGCGGCAAGCATAGATGACGCCGGTGTGTTTCTCCTTTAAGTTGATTTTGTTCCCTGACGGTGGGAGTTCCTCTACGACCTTTTCCCGATTTATCTATTTGATGAGAACTGCCCAGATGCAAAGTGTGTTTGCCAAATTTTCGGCCTAATTTATCCGCCACATCATACAGGCTTCTTATCTTTTCCGCTTGCAGGGGATTATCAAAAAGAGAGTATTGAATGTTTGTATCTGGTTCCAGATCAAGCAGGACAACTCCCGTAGCGCGATAAATATCTTTGGGACAATAGCAGGAATCAAAAAGACCATGAATGATACCCGTAAATTCAAGTGGGAAAGCGCAGGGGCGAGAGAGTTTTGCCTCACTGCCTGATGTACC
>CAVQCU010000208.1:0-3016 GCA_963710995.1 uncultured delta proteobacterium | reverse complement strand
TAAGTTCTATATATTTCTTATTAATTTATTAAACTATAAAGATTACGGTCTTGCATGTCAATTAAATATTGGCCACAAAATGAAGGAAGAAGTACTTGTTGACTTCACCTACAACTATTCAGCAGGGGGAAGTTGTCAAAATTGAGGATTACTGATGGAAAGGTACTACTTAAAGATTAATGGTATCCATAACTTAGGAATTTATGAATGCGCAAATATAGATTATATACCATCCCCATTTTAAAGGATTGCACACACAATGGAGCGCGTTGAAATGTGGTGGTCTTGTGCATGCTGGCTGAAGTATCTCTTCTTGGCTTCTTCCTCTGAAAGAAACATAATTTTCTTAAATCCAGCAGAATGTAATTTCCCTTCAATTGTTGTAGGCGTAAAGTAACTTACAAAAGGCTCTCCGGCATCCGCGACTATTTTAGAAAGTGAAGAATGAAATTTGCTTTCTCTCTCAGACAATAAATCTGGCGGGTGGGTAAAGGTAAATACGATTTCACTATTGACAGGAAAACTGGCGATTGTTTGTATTACATGATCAATCGCTTCTTCTTGAAGATACACAGTAACGCCCAACAAGGAAAAAAATGAAGGTTCGGTTAGTGAAACTCCGTGCCGGATAAGCCCTTCAGATAATGATTCTCGTTCTAAGTCAATATCGGCGAAATGCAGATTTGACGGAATGATTATACCCGCATCAGCTAATAGGGTCCGTTTTTGCACCTGTGTTGCCGGCTGATCGACTTCGAAAATCTTCAACTTATGTGCAAATGGAGGCTGTCTGAAAGCAAAGGTATCGAAACCGGCTCCGAGGATTATATATTGCGTTATTCCTCGCTCAATCGCTTTAGCAAGGCGGTCTTCGGAAAAACGCGAACGTATGACGACATGAGAACGCATTACATGATCTTCAATCGTTCGATGATGTTCCTGATTTTTATTAATGTGCTGTACGGTATTCTTCCCCACCAACTTGAGCGCAACAGGATCATCAAGAATTAAAGGTTGCTCATCCAGCAGTTGATGGACTGCTCGCATATATAATGTTCCTAAAGCGGTGCTGCTGACATTGTGTTTAGACATTTTCCAACAATTGCTTATTGAAATGAAGCTCCCCGCTTTTTATCGCAGAGAGCCTCACTTTAGGATAGAGCTTTGCATAATGGTTCACAAAGTCGGTGGGGGCACTAGTTATAAGAAAAAAGACAATATCTGTTAAATAAAATCTCATTAATCAGTAATCCTTCATGTATTTTTAGTATTGCATATATTTAATAAACAGTCAACCATTATATCCCTCGAAAGAGGGGGTTGTCTTTTTAGTAATAATAGCTTATTAATTTTATTATGAAAAATAACAAACAAACAAAAAAGGCTACCTTAGAAAGCATGGTATACAATGCTATCCAGAATTCACCAATTCCATCATGGATCACCACGCTTAAGGATGGCACCTTCGTTGATATAAATAAAACGGGCATTAGATATATTGGATTGAAACGTGAGGATATTATTGGACGTAAAACAGTAGAATTCGGAATTATTACGAAAGAGCAAAGACAGTTGTTTGTTAATGAAATAAAAAAGGATGGATTTGTCAAAAATATTCCAGTAATGATCAAGATCGATAGTCAAGTCATCCAAGCATTTATGGCTGCACATAAATTTAAACAGGGCAAGGAATATCTTCTGTTTAATTTTATTTACGTAATTCCAAATCACAAAAAAAATATAGAAAGTTCTCAAAAGGATTCATTTTATAAATTATTATTACTAGATCTCACATTTATTAATAACATGCTTAAAAAATACAACCTCACTTCCAGACAAAATGAGATAACTATTTTATCCGTAGAAGGCAAATCCAACGGAGATATTGCCAAAGAGCTTCACATTTCTTTACACACTGTAAAAGACCATCTGAAAGAAATCTTTAAAAAAATTGGTATTAATCACCGTAGCGAACTTATTCCAACACTGTTAAATTTGCGATAATTTCTTGAATGGAACCATAAAGATTCTATAGTTTCTTCAAACGATTTGCATTTGTAATATTCAATAACAGTGTATTTATCCTTTTTAACACTTACAGGAAGAAACAAATAAAGTTTTTATTAGTCTGAACTTTAATTTTTATACAAGACTTAATATTCAGGTCTCCACTGTTTCACCCATCATTTCAAATCTATAAATCATTTTTTATATCTTTTAAAAACTTCTCTTGATTTTGAATATTAAATCACTAGCACCCCTTCGCCAGAAGTTAAAATTCAATGAAAGGGGTCGTTACTGGTCAACACTTCACGGGCTTTGCAAAAACGATATCCTGCGTTCTTAATAATGTTGTCAATAGTCTTAAGACCAATCACGTGTCCTTCTTTGTATATTGCTACGTCCCTGATAAGCTTTCTTGTCCAAGTTGTCCTGTTTATTCCATACTCAGATGGTGGAGTATGAAGTATTTTGAATACCAGTTCTTTGAAAACGTCATTGTCATACTTCTTTTGTTCTTTTCTGGCTTTATGCAAAACACGCTCAAATCCATATCTCTTATATATATTGCGAGCATACCTTATAGTTCTTTCACACAGACCTAGAACCCCTGCAATGAGATTCTTATCAATGCCGAGCCTGGTAAACAGAATGATAAAAGCCTTTTTTCTACTGGGCAAATTATCATTCGATATGGTTTTTGACAGAAGTAGTCTTTCACGATCTGGAATGTCAATGAGTGTACTTGAAAGAACTCTATTGACTTTGTGATTATCTAAAATCAAAGAGGTCATGAAGTAGATGATTTCTCGTTCCTTATCACGCAACCTTCTGTTTTCCGTAGAAAGTAAAAGTATTTTATCTATGGTGGGACTTTTTATTAATTCACATATGGATTTACAATATTTCATATTGAATTTCCTTATCATGACATATGTAATTAATATCCGTTGTAGTCAATGTGTCTGAAGATTTCTGCTGTTTGTATAGTGTTTATTGCAGATTGAAATGTTAT
>CAVQCU010000207.1:0-4248 GCA_963710995.1 uncultured delta proteobacterium | reverse complement strand
CAAAGATATTCTTGTTACCGATGAGGGCGGTTAAATGGCGGATTATCGAATCGTAAGGCCCGATTGCCCGTTTCTCTTTCTTAGGTAGTGGGCGCTTTTCAAATTCCTCTATTTCTTCGGGTGTCATAGGATCATATTCGAAAAAGTCATCAACGTTAAAAGGCCCTATTATCAGACTGACAGGGTCTTGATGATGAGATAATGGCCATCTTAATATAATTTCATCAATGACTTTTTCGTCAAGATTCTCTGCTTTGAAGTCGAAAGCAGGTTTATTTTCCATGTCCGCCCCCTTTGTGGTCCCTAATTGATATAAGGGAAAAGCCAGGTAGGGTTCCCGGTTTATCGGCCCGTCGACCTATTTCCCTTATTTTCTTATTTCTTAAAGTTAACAACTTGTCCGGCTTGTTTTGTTGCTGCCTTGACAGATTTTTCAAAACCTCGCGTTGCCTCTTGCAATGCGCCATTTGATAAATGGCTGTATCTTTCCGTTAATGTAATGCTGCCATGTCCTAATAATTCTTTGAGAACATATAAATCAGTTCCACCTCCGGCGTGCCAACTTGCCATTGTATGCCGTAGCGTATGGAAGCAAACTCGTTGCCGTGCGTCGCTTACATTCTCATTAAATTTTAATTCCGTGATAATATCCCGAAAGAGAGTAGGGATTTCGGTATAAGGGTTCTTATCTTTTCTCAAAAAAACAAAATTATCATTTTTTCCATGCGTTATTTCATTAAACATTTTTTTTATTTGTTCAGTCATAAAAGCTGGCTCTGCCATGCCCTGATTTTGCATCAAGAATGGTTATTATGCCGCGCTGGGTATCAATACAGCCCCATGTCAAATTAAATATTTCCGACGCTCTCATGCCCGTATGTAAAGAAAGCAAAGCCATTTTATAAAGAGATTCATCTTTTTCTTTTAATGCTTTTAATAATAGGTCTGCTTCGGCATGACTTAAAAAGCGCTGACGTCTATTATCAAATTTTGGAATTTTAACATTCCTGGTCGGTGAATCGCCGCTTACTAATTTATCACGTCGCGCTTTATTCCAAACTTGGCGTAGCGTCGCCATAACATATTGAGCCATTCGCGGTTTTCTTCCAGCGTCTAAAAGCTTTTGACTATTCGTCGGACGTCAAACTCGGATAAATCTTTTAAAGGCTTTCTTCCAGCCACGGGGTCAATCCAAAGCCGGAAATGTGTTTCTTCGTGGGAGTATGAATATTCTTTTTTGTTTATCTTTGCGTCAGGATAATATGAATTATAAAAATATTTATTAAGGGTAATATTTTCTTTTTTTTGTTTTTCTAGTTCTCGCTTTTTCGGCTTCTTTGCGTTTCTTTTCAAGTTCCCTCTTTTCTGCCAGCGTTTGCGGACCATTTCCGATTTTTCTATTTTCTTTTAATTCTCTTAAACGGTCGTATGCTTTTGCTGCTGTCCAACCCTGGGACGCCCAACCAAGACCTTCTTCTTTAAATATCATAATCCTCCGGGTTGGCCTTATCGCCTAAAGCATAACGAATTGTAAAATACTGGTCCATTTTGACGCCGTGTTTTCTGGTTGGGTGTTCATGGTAGCGAACTCCGCGAAAGTTCGTTTTTTTCCACTTTGCAGACATATTGTACCCCTCTATTAATATCCCTCGACCTTTTATCCCAGTTTTATCCCACTTATTTTCTGTATGGTAATGTTCCATTAAAGGTATCTATGTGAAATATTATAATGACGTAGACCTTATCTGTCAAGGGTTTTATATGATTTATATATGATAAAAAGGAAATAAAAGGAAACTAACTAAAACTTAATTTAAGGGACTTAAAATCCCTCGGTCCTTGAGGCTGTGCGGGTTCAATTCCCGCCCCAGGCACCAGTAATATCAAGGAGTTAGGTAAAATGCCTAGCTCCTTTCTTTTTACCACTGCTACCGTATTGCTACCCTAATTTATAATTATTTGTGATCTCTGGTGAGGTTTGAACAAGAATAAATCTCAGCGAAAAAATGCTGTTATTTGTGATGCAAAAATTTTGTTTCTTTTTTGAGAGTAATATTAACACGTGAAAACAGAAATGTAAACCGGAAGAAAGGTGCTTGTTGACTTCACCTACTACTACACAAAATCAAGGCGTTCAAAGTTTATTGATTACCAGTGGAAACATGCGATAGCCCACTCCCAACTTCTGATAGTGGAAGGGGGTAAAAATGGTGGCGTTTGCATGAGAAGGCTGGTGGGATTGATGGTCTTTACCGTCTCTTTGTTCTGAAATTGGACTATACGTCAGTCTCTTTATTAGGATAGGAAAAAATCATCAGAATTAAGTATCCTGCTATAGCATACATGATAAGCGCGGCAAGAGTGGCAAAATCAACCACGAAACCTGAAAATTTCAGGTCTGGAATAATTTTGGCAAATGGCGCTACAAGCCACGCCGTGACACCATAAAGCCAGGCAACGAAAGGCGTACCTGCATTAACTACTAAAAACTTAAATATCAACCTGAAAGTTAAAAGTAGTTCGATAATGCCCACGACAAAATTAATGAAAGCCCTTATAATTCTAAACATAAATTTGTTTTAATCCTGTTTTACTTAAGTTAATACAACTCCTTATGCTCCTTCGTATTCTATTGCTGAAAACGTTTTTATTACTACTATCCATCTGTAGTCAATGTCAATAAAAATATTTTGTCAATGGCCAAACACAACTGTCCGCGGGTAGTCGGAATCGGTGTAGCAGCAATCATTACCAATTAAACTTTCGCATGGACGCGAAAAAAAGTGACGATTTCTTTCACCTACAAGTCCTCAATTTTGTGAGCAGCTTATCTTGATGATTACGACTTGCAATGCTCAATAAAAAAGGCAGGACCATTTAACCCTGCCTTTCTATGTGTCAATAATCAATCTTTTATGGTGACAGATCGAGGACCGGTATCACCACACCTTTTTGGCCTCTTTGGCCATACCATATTCCTCGAGTTTTTCCTTCGTCGGGATACCCTTGGCCGGATCGAATCCCATCAGCCCATAGAATCGTGATTTCATTCCTTCAAAATTCATCTTTCCAATACTCCATAACATCCTCCTTTTTTTAAGTTATCGGGCTTTCGAATATAGATTATACACGTCGTCCTCTTCCAGATAACGGGGATTGTAGGGTGTCTGGGCATCCCCCATGGCGAGATCAATCATCGGCTGAAGGGCTTCACGATCATCCGGAACACCAAAATCCTTCAGGGTTTGTGTTAAGCCAATAGATTTCTGCAGGTCCTTTAGTGCCTGAACAGCAGCCTTGGCCGCCTGCTCAGGAGTCATTCCGTCGATCTTCACCCCCATGGCATCGGCAATCAGGACAAAGCGGGTCGGGTTCTCTTCCAAATTGAAGCTCATCACATGGGGCAGCATGATGCTGTTGGCCAGACCATGGGGGATCCCATAAAGGGCGCCCAGGGCATGGGCTGTGGAATGGACTGCACCGAGGAAGGCATTAACCATGGACACACCTGCCATGCTGCTCGCAATCAGCAGGTAACCCCTCGCATCGACATTCTCCGAGTTTTTCATGACCTCTGGAAGATACGTCATGATGATCCGGATCGCATGCAACCCCAATCCGTCCGAGATGGGATTTGCATTACTGGTGGTGATTGCCTCAATCGCATGTGTCATGGCATCCATGGCTGTGAAGGCCGTAATCTTCGGAGGAAGCTTCACCATGAGTTCCGGATCCAGCATGGCGATGTCCGGCGCGCAATAGGGGTGACCAACAGTTATTTTCGCCTTGACGACATCGTTCAAAACCACCATGCCTAAGCTCACTTCAGCGCCTGTCCCCGCTGTTGTGGGAAACGCGATATGTGGAGGCAGGGGTTCGGCATCATCGAATAATCCGACCTGCTCCGCCAAAGGTGTAAAATCATAGAGACCTTTACCAATCAGGATGTTGATGGCCTTGGCCGTGTCCATGACGCTGCCCCCCCCAATGGACACCATGCAGTCGGCACCGCATTTCCGGTAAAGAGCAGCCCCTTCATTGATCAAATCAAGTCGGGCGTCCTGAACGATCTTATCGTAGACACCGACCAACTCAAGGCTGGAAGCCTTGATGGCCTCGATTACCATTTCCGTTACACCAGCCTGAACAAGGCCCTTGTCAGTGTAAAGGACCACCTTCGTGCCACCAAGATTTCCCATTTCAAAACCCAACTCTTTTCGCATACCAGGTTGGTACATTATCCTCGGC
>CAVQCU010000206.1:0-3682 GCA_963710995.1 uncultured delta proteobacterium | reverse complement strand
GCGGCCGGGAACGCCGAACGTTATCCGTCTTTTCTCCTGGCGCCGTGATGCTCAATAACCCAACCATTCCGGCCACGGCCGCCGGTGTGCCGACCACCATCACGGTGAACGTCACCGCCTACGATGCGCAGGGAAATGTCCTTGAACCGACGGCCCTTCAGCAACCCCCTTTACCTGCAGGTATATGGGGCGCCGGAGGGCGTTATCACCCCAACCACGGTCCAACTTACTTCGGGAACCGCCGTGCAATTCACCTACAGCGGCGCGTTCTTTCCACACAATATGGAACTGGCCGCGTGGATTAAGGATCCCCTGGGCCAGGTGCGATTCGTGCCACCCAGTGTAGGTGTTGATGAAATTCACGCCCGCTTTTTCCAGAGCCCGAGCTACGATTTTCGACTCCTCGATGGTGTGTCCCCCCGGCATCTGCTCATCGACGTTCAGGCGGACGCCAAGCGGGAAGTCATCTCCCGTCTCCCGGTGAATACTCGCGATGATCTCAATGATAATCCGCATCCGATTCTCCAAACTTCCCCCGTACTCATCTTCTCTTTGGTTTGTGATGGGGGACAGGAAGCGGTTGAGTAGGTAGCCCGCTCCAGTCATAAGCTCTACCGCATCGAAGCCCCCCTTGCGGGCTCTCCCGGCCGCTTTACCGTAATCCTCGACCAACCTTTGAATTTCTTTGTCCATGAGGGCTCGGGGGACCCCCCGCATCATCTGGTTTGGAACCGCCGATGGGCCTACAAGCTCTGCCACGTCGTTCTTGAAAACCATTTGGTAGGCCGTGATGAGCTGGCAGACTGTCTTCGCCCCATGGGCCTTGATGGCCTCGGTTACCCGCCGGATGCCCGGCAAGTAACGGTCGTCGAACATACCCGGCGCCATGTGCGATCCGGCGTACATTGGTGTGAAGGGAATGATGATCATGCCCACACCGCCCTTCGCCCGCTCGGCGAAGTAAGTGATGAAGCGATCCCCAACGGATCCGTCAGGCTCCGAATACCCCATGGTCATGGGCAGCATGACGATGCGGTTCTTGATTTCTAGGTTTCCAATGTGCCCAAGTGTAAACAGGTGCGGTAACATATCCTTCTCCTTTGAAGTATTAAACATTCTTATTACCCTCCAACACAATCAGCGCATCCACGACAACCGGTTTTGTCCCGGAAATAATCACGGGGTTGAGGTCTATTCCCATAATGCTGTCAAAGTCCAGACCGATGCGGCCGATGTTGATCAGCATATTGGTCAGGTGCTTTTTATCCGCAGCCTCCATGCCACGGACGGTATCAAGAATCTTATATCCTTTGATCTCCTGCATCATCTCCATCGCATCCCGGATTTCCAGAGGTGCGCGGCGGAAGGTCACGTCGTGCAGAATTTCCGTAAAAATGCCTCCCAGGCCGAACATCACGCAGGGGCCGAACTGCGCGTCTCGGGTGAGCCCTATGACGAGTTCCCGTCGACCTTTAATCATTTCCTGCATTAAAACACCGCCTTCAAAGCCCTCCATTTCAGTCATAATTTCACGGAAAGCTTTTTTAGCTTCTGTGGTTGTGCGGATGTCCACACGGATCAATCCCTTTTCCGTCTTATGGGCGATTTCGGTAGAGCAGCCTTTCATGACCATGGGAAAACCGATTTTTGAAATGCCTTTTTCCAGGTTGATTTTGTCCTTTATCAGAATTTCCTTCGTCACCGGTATGTCATACGCGGCAAGAACCTGTTTGGCCGTATATTCCGAGAGATTCTTGCACCCCTGTCGTAGCGCCCTATCTATAATCTGAATAGCTTTATCGTTTTTCATGTTTTCTCTTTTCCAATTAAGATTGACTGATCGATATACGATGACAGAACATTTGCCCCACAACCCACAAAACCTTCGGCCGCCTTGGAACCCATGCCTCCTGCGGCACTAGTTACCAGAACAACAAATCATCGACTAAGTTCATAAGTATTCTCACAGGTCTATTTTATCTTCCTCTTTATAGAGTAGGCATTTACATGCGCGATCGCCCGGATAGCATCATGAAGTTCGTCAAAGACTGGAATACCGCGAGCAAGAAATTCCTGTCGTGCTCTGATAATCAGTTCGATAACGTCCAGATCAGCTAATCCTTTCTTCGGATTGGGCAGCGTTACTATGATCGGTTTTCCCGTTTTATCGACGACTTCACGGAAGGATTCCGCCAGTTGGCGATATGGCGTCACGTCGTTTATCGACTTCTTCATGGCCAGGGCGTACGGTTTGTAATGATAGAGAAGCGAAACAAAAATTTGCAGTTCGATTCGCTTGTCTTCCGCCGCACACAGTAGAATTTCTTTGAGCGCGTGTGCGGGGACGGTCGGGTTGGCAACATCGATAGGATTGATCGCGCTGGAACCCGGTTTAGGCAGAAATTCCTCGATCTGTTCCCGAAGCGATGTTGCAAGCGGCGGAACTTCGATGCCAAAATTCTCAGCGGTATCACAGGCAGCCACACCAAGAGCGCCACCACCACCAATAATCGAGATTGCGTGAAATGATCTTTGCGGGAGAAGGGAAAAAGCTAGACAGGTCTGTGCCAGTTCCTCGGTATTATAAACTTGAATGGCGTTGACCTGTTTCAAAACTGACTCCCAGATCGCGCGGTTGCCGCCCATGGATGCCGTGTGACTGGTGACGGCTCTTTGGCCAGCATCCGATAGACCGCCTTTATAGACAACGACCGGCTTTTTACGTGCGGCAGCCTTGATTTCCCGGAAAAAATCATCACCATCGTGAATGCCTTCAATATACATGGCGATAACACCCGTTTCATCATCATTGGCCAGATAGTTTATTAGCTCTGCTTCCCTCAGGTCGGCGCCATTGCCGAAACTTATTACCTTGCTAAACAAGATGCCCTTCCATTTTCCTGTGTGTGCGAAATCAATGGCGATGCCGCCGCTCTGGGAAAGGAAAGCTACGGGGCCGCTCTGGCGGGAAAGATCAGGACCGGGCATTAAGGTTAAGCCGCTTTTCGGACAGTAGATGCCGAAACAGTTAGGCCCGATAACGCGAATCCCTTTTGCGGCTATATTTTTAATTTGCTGTTCCAGTTCTTCCCCTTCCTCTGTTCCCAGTTCGCTGAATCCGGAAGAGAGTATTTCCACCCCGGCCACACCTTTTTTAAGACATTCTTCAAGAACTTTCGGTACGTATCGCGCCACTACAGCAATAACGGCAAAATCGACTATTCCTGGAATATCCTCAACTCTTTTGAAAATGTTCAGTCCGTCAATAGTACCGCCTTTCGGATTGACGGGGAATATTTCTCCCTGGAATCCTATGGCCGTGATTGATCTGAATAAGTTGGTGCCGAAACCTGTGCTGCCGTCTTCCGCAGAGACGCCGATGATGGCAAGTTTTTTCGGATGAAATATCCTTTCATAATCTGTCTTCTGGTGATTAGTTTTACTGGGGCTGCCATTTTTCTTTGCATTGCCGGACATCGTTGATCTCCATAACTGCATATATTATCTCGTATATACTAACATTAAATCTGATATTTACTTCCGAAGTTCTCTTAGCATATTGTCAACATTTTTTTAAAATTATTTTTGTCTCCTAATACTTGATATTGAAAAGGCAGAAAATGATTACAGAACATAGTCTGTGTAAGGAGTACGATTTAAAGTTTCAGTAAAAGGCGGTTGT
>CAVQCU010000205.1:0-3246 GCA_963710995.1 uncultured delta proteobacterium | reverse complement strand
TATGTATATGTATCTTACTTGGTTCAGATTTTCGTATTGCTTACCTAAGAAAGTCGTGGCTAGAAAATATGGAACGGCAATCGTCAATCTTTATAATTGGATACTGAAGAACAATCTTGATGTAAAGGCAAAAGATACAGTCAGAGTTAATATAGCCTAAACATTAAATATTAAATCTTATCTTTGATAGGGGCTACCCCCACTGGCGAAAACAGAAATGATTGCTCAAACGGGGCAGACATATTGCCGTATAGATTATCCGGGGGAATAGGTTTTTTTATTTCTTTCTTCCTGTACTCCTCAAACCGCCTAGCTCAACGAATATGCTGGATTTCAAGTAGTTATCAATAAAATATTTCCTTGACTTCGTAAATCATTAAGGCAATAGTTAAACGTAATTGAATAAGGCAGTTGTCAATCGGTTAGCAACCCAATTGAACCCTTTTTTATTAGGGTGATGCCATGGAAAAATTATTGAAACCCTGTTTCTGGAAAGAGGTGGGGTTTTGTATTTTAATCATCCCTTCTAATAGGTGATCTTATGAAAGATCAATCCAAGACAAAGCAATCATTGATTCAGGAACTGGCTTCTTTAAGAGAGAAAATTACGGAACTGGAAAAATCGGAAGCTGCGCATAAGAAGCCGGAGAAGACATCGCGGGAGAGAGAGGAATTATTCAGGAACAACATGGAGAATGCCCCGGATGGCGTCTACATGAGCGACATGAAAGGCACCTTTATTTACGGTAACCGCAAGTGCGAAGAAATCATCGGTTACAAGCGTGAAGAGCTGATCGGTAAGAACTTTTTGGAATTAAACCTCTTGACGGAAAAAAGCCTGAACAAAGCCGTCCAGTTGCTTCAGGTAAATATGGAGGGCAAGCCCACCGGGCCGGATGAGATTGAACTGATCAACAAAGAAGGGCGCCTCATACCCGTTGAAATCAACACCAGCGTGGTTCAACGGATGGGAGAAGGAATCGTCCTCGCTTTTGTTCGCGATATCACCGACCGCAAGCGGGCGGAGGATAATTTGAAGGAAAGTGAAAAAAAATATCGTCTGTTGGCCGATAATATCCAGGACGTCGTTTTCTTTATGGATATGAATCTGAACTACACCTATATCAGCCCTTCGGTAAAACTCTTGAGAGGGTATGAACCGGAAGAGGCTATGAAACATACACCTGCCGAGACATTGACGCCCTCCTCCCTGGATTTGGCCCTAAGTATCTTTTTTGAAATCTTGGAGATGGAAAAATCCGAACATAAAGAGCTTAACATATCCCGGACTGCCCAGTTGGAAATGAGTCGAAAAGACGGGACCACCGTTTGGGTAGAGACGAAGGCTTCCATTGTCAGAGATGAAAATCAGCGGGCAGTTGGCATTATGGGCGTAACCCGTGATATCACCGAGGGCAAGCTGGCAGAAAACGTGCTGCGTCAAAGTGAGGAAAAATATAGAACCATTCTTGAAGACATCCAGGAAGGTTATTTTGAGGTTGATCTTGCTGGCAACTTTACCTTTTTCAACGATTCATTAAGCCGATACTTTGATTTTTCCAAAGAAGAATTGATGGGCATGAATTACCGTCAATACACAGACAAAGAGCACTCAAAAAAACTTTTTCAAGCGTTTAATAAAGTTTACAGTACGGGGGAACCCATCGACGGATTCGATTGGCAGATCATAAGAAAAGAGGGGACTAAAAGATACGCTGAAGCATCTGTATCATTACAAAAAGATTTATCGGGTAAACCAATAGGATTTAGAGGAATTGCCCGCGACATCACTGAGCACAAAAAAGTTGAAGAAGCGCTGAAAAAAAATGAAGAGCAATACCGTCTCTTGGCAGACAATATGACAGCGCACATATGGCTAATGGATTTAAACACAAGAAGAATGATCTACGTCAGTCCCTCTGTGGAGAAAATGTATGGATATACTTTGGATGAAATCCCAAATATCTCTTTGAAGAAATTGCTCACGGCAGAATCCCTTCAGAAAACGCTGGATGCGTTTTCAACTGAAATGCCCAAAGCTTTGGCAAATCCGCTACCCTATGTCCATAAGTATTCATTGGAAATGGAAGCTTGCCATAAGGACGGTCATCCGTTTTGGATCAAGGTCGACAACAGTATCATACGGGATAAAAACGGAAAACCTGCATATCTGCTGGGTGAAACCAGAGACATCACCGAGCGCAAACGGGCAGAAGAAGAATTGCGGGAGAACGAGGAACGATTTCGTTCAATGATCCAGAGTTTATCGGATATAATATTCATCCTCGACGGAAAGGGCCAATTGACCTATGAATCTCCTTCTGCGACCAGGATTCTGGGTTATCAGCCCGGATATTTCATAGGAAAGTCGCCTTTTACACATATTCATCCCGATGACCTTGATCAGGTTATGAAAGATCTGGACGAAGTTTTTCTATCATTAAATCCCGGCATACCAACGGAATTCAGATACCAGAAAGCGGATGGCACATGGATTTATTTAGAAGTCCTTGGTAACAACCAGTTTGAAAATCCGGGTATCCAGGGTATTGTCCTCACAGTGCGCGACATCACCACCCGCAAGCAAGGGGAGGAGAAACTTCAACAAACCCTTGACAGTCTCAGGAAGGCCGTTGGCACGACTATTCAGGTATTGAGTACGGCATCGGAAACAAGAGATCCTTATACGGCAGGTCACCAGAAGAGAGTTTCCGATCTCGCCCGTGTCATTGCCACTGAGATGGGATTAGATCAGGAGAAAATAGAAGGAATCCATATGGCAGGTATCATCCATGACATCGGGAAATTATCGATCCCCGCGGAGATATTGTCCAAGCCTACCAGGCTGACAGACATCGAATTTTCCCTGATTAAAGAACATTCCCGGAGCGGATACGAAATGCTGAAGGATGTGGAATCTCCCTGGCCGCTGGCACAAATTGTTTACGAACACCATGAACGGATGGACGGATCAGGCTATCCAAGAAATCTGAAAGGAAATGAAATTCTTATAGAGTCCCGCATTATGGCTGTCGCTGACGTCGTGGAGGCCATGGCTTCCTATAGACCCTATCGTCCGGCCTTGGGTATTGAGGCAGCTCTTGAAGAGATCGAGAAAAATAAGGGGATCCTTTATGACGATACTGTCACAGATGCCTGTCTGAGATCATTTAGGGAGAAAGGCTATCAGTTTACATGAGATAGAGAAAACAATCCCGTAAAAAAACATGATTACAAATGGTAATC
>CAVQCU010000204.1:0-16044 GCA_963710995.1 uncultured delta proteobacterium | reverse complement strand
TCACGGATATGAACCCCGCAGCAAGCTGCGGGTTATTATACCCTCAGCTTTGCTGGTTCACAAATAAAGGATTTAAAATGAAATACTTTCTTTGCGTGTTAGGTATGGTTTTTATTATTGAAGGCCTTCCTTATTTTATTTTCCCGGAAAGATTAAAAATTTATCTGCTCAAGATGACAACAATGCCGGATTCCACTTTGCGGTTTTTAGGAATATCCGCAATGATTGCCGGACTGATTCTGCTATATTTGGGGCAAAGTTAAACGCAATTGTATTGACAACAGCATCATAATCTGATTGTTTGCCCAAACTTTTCACTTTGCACAAAGAGATATATGGAATTAAAAGATTTTTCATATTTTTTGCCCGATGAACTTATTGCCCAGCATCCTTGCCAAAAGCGGGATCGCTCGCGCTTACTTTTTCTGGACAAAAATAAAGAAAAAACGACGGATTCCTCTTTTTTTCAACTGCCTGATTTTCTGCAAAGTGGCGATGTTCTGGTTATTAACGATTCGAAAGTAATTCCCGCCCGGCTATTTGGCAAAAAGCCGACCGGAGGAATTCTGGAAATATTACTTTTAACTAAGAAAGAAATCGAAAAAGAGTCTCAAAAATGGGAAGTGCTGTTAAGACCGGCCAAGAGACTGCGTGAAAACGATGTTATCGATCTTGGTAACAACTGTGAGGCGAAGATTTTAGCCCGCATATCTGATAAAAAATGGCTGTTGGAATTTTTTGTGCCGCATGGTTTTGAGGCTTATTTAAACCGTTTCGGCCGCGCCCCTCTGCCCCCTTACATTAAGCGTAAAAAAAATGCTGAGCCGGATGTCACTGACCGGGAACGTTACCAGACTATTTACGCGAAAAATCCTGGTTCTATCGCGGCCCCAACTGCCGGACTGCATTTTTCAGCTGATGTTCTGCAAACATTGTCAGCCAAGGGCATTCAAATCGCCCCGATAACTTTGCACGTCGGCTATGGAACTTTTCTGCCAATCGTTGTAGATGAAGTGGAAAAACATGTTATGGAATCAGAGTATTATGAAATAAGCACGGAAAGCAGCCAAGTCATCAATAATGCCCGGCGCATAATTGCGGTGGGAACGACCTCTACTCGTACATTAGAGAGTGTTGCCGATAATAATGGATATGTCCAAGCGAAGTCCGGATTCACCAATTTTTTTATTTATCCCGGTTATAAATTTAAAAGAGTCAACGGACTTTTGACCAATTTTCATCTGCCGCAATCATCCTTGTTTATTCTTGTTTGCGCTTTTGCCGGTATAGACTTGATCAAGAAAGTTTATCTGCATGCCATAGAAAACAGTTATCTTTTTTACAGTTACGGCGACTGCATGCTTATTTTGTAGGATACAAAAAGATGCCATTTCAATTTGATCTAATAAAACAAGATTATAAAACTGCCGCCCGGTTGGGGAAAATGATTACTTCTCACGGCATTGTGCATACACCAGCGTTTATGCCGGTGGGCACGCAGGGCACAGTTAAATCAATACTGCCCGAAGAGATCAAGGATTGCGGCGCTGAAATTATTTTAGGCAACACTTATCATCTGTATTTGCGACCCGGTCATGAAACTATCAAAAAGCTGGGTGGTCTTCACCGGTTCATGAATTGGCCGGATCCTATTCTGACCGACAGCGGCGGTTTTCAGGTTTACTCTTTAGGCGCCCTGCGCAAAATTACACCTGACGGCGTTATGTTTCGTTCTCACATTGACGGCTCCAAACACTTTCTGAGTCCGCAGAAAGCGATTGAAATTCAGGAAGCGCTCGGTTCAGATATTATGATGTGCCTCGACGAATGCACACCCTACCCTGCCACATTATCTCAAACCAAAGATTCACTGAACTTGACAGTAAAATGGGCAGATTTATGCGGAAGAGCTAAAACAAGTGTTGATCAGGCGCTTTTTGGCATTATTCAGGGGGGCACTTATCTGGATTTACGCAAACAAGCGGTGGAACAAACCGCTGTCCTTGGTTTTGATGGTTATGCGTTAGGTGGAGTGAGCGTAGGTGAACCTAAAGACATAATGTATGAGATAACCAACGCAATTACTCCTTTATTGCCTGCCGATAAGCCGCGCTACCTTATGGGCGTTGGTACGCCCCAAGATATTGTTTTTGGAGTATCCTGCGGAATAGATATTTTTGACTGCGTCATACCTACCCGATGCGCCCGTCACGGATTATTGTTTACAAATTCAGAAAAGATTGTTATAAAAAATTCCCGCTGGCGGGAATGTAATGATCCGATTGACAAAACATGTGATTGCTACACCTGTAAAAATTATTCTCGGGCATATTTACGTCATCTTTATGTTGCCGGTGAGATACTGGCTATGGTATTAAATACTATTCACAATGTCCGCTATTATATGCGACTTATGGAGCAAATCAGAGCGGCATTAAAAGAAGACCGTTTTTTAGAATTTAAAAAAATAAGATGAAATTATAAAAATTTCTGATAAAGAGCAATTTTAATACCATTTCTAAATCAAAGATGATATTGAGGCGGCTAAGCGGAGGCGACGAGGCGTATTTTTATATACGTTAAGGAAGCTGACAATGACGCCAACAAAAATAGCGCTTTGATTTAGAAATGGTATAAGGAGGAAGTTAACTTGATAACATTAGCATATGCAATGGGCGGTGCCCCAGGTGGTGGGTCGGCCGGTGGCGACAATGGTTTGGGCATCATTATTCCCATGGCAATAATTTTCGTCATTTTCTATTTTTTACTAATTCGCCCTCAGCAAAAAAAACAAAAGGAACTCAAGGCCATGTTAGATAACCTTGCCTATGGCGATGCAGTAATGACAACAGGCGGGATTCACGGTAAAATAACAGGCTTAGCCGATGCAGTCATCACTTTAGAAATTGCCGACAAGGTAAGAATCAAAGTCGCGCGAAGCGCCATTGGAGCTGTTCTTCAGAAGTCAGGATCAGCGGCTCCGACACCTTCGACAAAGCCATAGTATAGAAAGGGGCATTTATGATTAAATCTTTAAAAATAAGGATAGCAATCACAGCTGTAGTATGTCTTGCTGCTATGTATTTTCTATTACCGACATTAATTCCTCAGCTTCCAACTCCGTGGAATGAATATTTTCCCAAGGATAAAATTCATCTGGGTTTGGATTTGCAAGGTGGGATGCATCTTGTTTTAGAAGTTGATACGGAAAAGGCTCTGGAATCCATGATGGAAAGAACCGCCAATGATTTAAAGGAATCGCTGATGGAAAATAAGGTCCGCTTCCGTAATCTGGAAAAGTCAAAAGGTGCTACGATCTCATTGCAACTCACTGAATCAGCAGGAAAGACCGCATTGGATAAAATCCTTCTTGACCAGTATCCTGATTTAGAAATAGACTCTTCCTCTCCGCGTGAAGACGCGCAAATTGTCCATATAAAAATCAATGATAAAAGAGCTATTGCTCTCAAAAAGCTGGCAGTTGAACATAGTCTCGAAACAATCAGAAACAGAGTAGACCAGTTTGGTATCACAGAACCGGAAATTATTCCGGAAGGCGATAACCGCATTTTAATTCAATTGCCGGGGATTAAAGACCCGGAAAGGGCAAAAAACCTGATCGGTAAAACAGCCCTTTTGGAATTCAAGATAGTTGATGATGAAAATTCTCTGGATGAAGCTCTTCGCGGCAATATTCCGGAAGGCGATATTATCGCTTACGGCTTACGCGCCAATAAATCAACTGGAGAGAGAAATTCCTCGCCATATTTGCTGAAAGACAAATCTTTGTTAACCGGCGCTTCTCTGGAAACCGCCAAAGTACAAATTTCCAACCGTTTTGGCGAACCAACTGTATCTCTAAAATTTAATTCCCAGGGCGCTACCGATTTCGATCGGATTACCGGCGAAAATGTTCGCAAACGCTTAGCTATTGTCCTGGACGGTGTAGTCCATTCGGCGCCTGTAATTCAGGAAAGAATATCCGGCGGCCAGGCACAGATTACCGGTACTTTTACCATGGACGAAGCGCGTGATTTGGCAATTGTTTTGCGCGCCGGCGCTCTGCCCGCACCGGTCAACATTCTGGAAGAAAGAACGGTTGGTCCATCACTGGGCAGTGATTCCATAAGGCAAGGCATAATGGCCACTCTGATTGGTTCCATACTGGTCATTTTATTCATGATCCTCTATTACCGCCTTTCAGGAACTATCGCAGATTTGGCCCTCATTATCAACATCGTTTTAGTTTTGGGCATACTGGCGGCCTTTAAAGCCACGCTGACATTGCCCGGGATTGCCGGTCTACTGCTCACTGTCGGTATGGCGGTTGATGCCAACGTGCTCATTTTTGAACGAATCAGGGAAGAGCTACGGACAGGAAAAACGATTCGGCTATCATTGGATACCGGTTATAAGAAAGCTTTTATTACCATTATTGATACGCATGTAACGGGAATAATTTCAGCAATTTTCCTGATTATTTTCGGTACCGGTCCGATTAAAGGATTTGCGGTAACGCTGATCATCGGTCTTCTGGCCAGCCTCTTCACCGCTGTTTTCGTCACGAGGGTAATTTTTGATTATTTTACAGGAAACTTTAACATCAAGAAATTGAGCATTTAAACAAATACTTAAGCAGGCAGGAGAATAGTATGGAGTTAATCAAACCAGGAATTCATTTAGATTTCGTCGGAAAAATGAAATATGCGATAATTTTCTCGGTAATCTTGACAACCATTAGTATTGCATCTGTTATCATCCATGGAGGCTTAAACCTGGGAATTGATTTTGCTGGTGGTTCGATAATTCAAGTAAAATTTCAGAAGGATATGACTGCCGATAAGATCAGAGGCGCTCTCAAATCAACCCGTCTGGAAAACAGCATCATCCAGCAGTTCGGCCTCAACGAGTTTCTCATTCGTACGGCGGAGTCTTTCCATGATCCAAAACTTTTTGAAGAAAACGTGAATAAACCATTGACCGCGGCTTTCAATAAAGATTACGAAATCAGACGAGTGGAAGTCGTCGGTTCCAAGGTAGGTATGGATTTCCAGAGAAAAGCCATTTTTGCCGTAATTCTTTCCTGGCTGGCCATGCTCATTTATATAGCCTGGCGTTTTGAATTCCGCTATGGACTGGGTGGTATAATTGCTCTTATTCATGACGTTATTATTATCATCGGCACAATTTCCATACTGAATATGGAATTTACCATTTCCATTCTCGCGGCAGTATTCTTTATCATTGGTTATTCTATCGATGATACGATCGTTGTGCTCGATAGAATAAGGGAAAATGTAAAGTTGAATCCGCGGCAAAAACTGGCCGAGACCATCAACATGAGTATTAATCAAACATTAAGCAGAACGATATTAACTTCGTTTACAGTTTTTCTAACTGTGCTCGCACTGTATATATTCGGTGGACCGGTACTCCACGATCTGGCTTTTTCACTGCTGGTCGGCGTCGTGTTTGGCACGTATTCTTCCGTATTCATTTCCTGTCCGATCGTGTTGCTCTTTGAAAATCTGCAACTTTCCAAGATGAAGAGGAAGAAATAAATTGTCTTTTTTCGCCGTAGCGGGATTTACCGTTTTTATTTTGATACTGTTTGCAGGCATTTTTCTAAATTTGTTCGGCTTGCCCGGAACCGTTGTCATTTTTTTTGATGTTTTGTTTTATGCAATTTTTACCGGCTTTGATCACGTCGGATTGAAGATTATTTTGTTTCTGCTTATTTCCGCCATAATTGCCGAAACAATTGATTTCTTAGTTATGGCTGGAGGGTATCAGCCGATGACATCAAAAAAATCTTTTGGGGCTGCCGCAATAGGAGCTACTGTGGGAGCATTTTTTCTTACACCGTTTTTTTGGGGACCGGGCACATGGGGAGGATTTTTTTTGGGAGGTCTTGCCGGAATACTGACAATAGAATTTATCCGCCAATCAAAATTAAAGGCTCCTTTCCGAACGCCTAGTCGCGCTATTTTTGCTATGATCGGAGGAAAGATGCTTAAAGGATTAATTGCCCTTTTTATGATCGCTTTTTCTCTATCCAACATTTATTCTTAGAGGTTTCTAGTTAATATGGCTAAAGATGATAAATCTAAAACAAAAGAAAAGAAAAAATCAAAAGTTAAAGAGTACACTGAATCAATCATTATTGCGATTTTGATTGCCGTTTTTATTCGGACATTTATAATCTGCGCATATAAAATACCTTCCCGTTCCATGGTACAAACACTGCTCGTCGGCGATCATATTTTAGTCAATAAGTTCCTTTATGGTGTAAAAATACCTTTTTTAAGAAAAACCATTATCCCTGTTTCCGACCCGCAAAGGGGTGATATTATAGTTTTCATTTACCCCAATGATCGCTCTAAAGAATATATCAAACGAGTCATCGGCATTGGCGGTGACACAATCGAAATTAAAAACAAAAAGATATTCATCAACGGTAAAGAGTATTCTGATTCTTACGGTATTTATAGTGATAAAAAAGTAATTTATCCTGCATCAATTCAGCCCCGCGACAATTATGGTCCGGTTACCGTTCCTAAGGGTTCTCTTTTTGTCATGGGCGATAACCGCGATGAAAGTGCGGATAGTCGTTTCTGGGGTTTCGTCGATTTAAAAGATGTGCAAGGAAAAGCTTTTATAATCTACTGGTCGTGGAACCATGAAGACCATAACCTCCGTTGGCAGAGATTAGGAAATTTACTACATTAATTAAAAAATGCCGATACAACCATCGCCATTGACAAGACATTCAATATTACAACTGTTGCCCAGGAAATAATGTTCATCAACCGGCCGTTGACATATTTACCCATGATTCGTTTGTCATTGATCAAAAGAAGCATAAAAATTAAGTGAACCTCCCCCAGCAGGAGCTGGGGGCTTCCCTGTCTATTGCAGCACTAATTGCAGTTGCCCTTTGTCTTCTTTTTCTTGATGCTCAACGTAAGCAAGAATTTCCTTTTCATCCATACCTATACACGATACGCAATAGCCCCGTGACCAGATACCGAGCTTCCTTGAATATGTCTTTTGTAGAAAAGGAAATTTCGCTTTTAACTCCTTTGCCGATCTTGTCTTTATAAACTGAATGGCATTGGCAACTGCAATTCTCGGAGGTATCACGATTACCATGTGAACATGATCCTCCTGTACATTAACCTTTATTACCTCGATATCGGGATCAAGCTCAAAAATATGCAACAATATCTTCTCCGCATATTCTTTTACTCCTTTTACAAATATCTTCCGCCGATATCTCGGTATCCAAACGAGATGATACTAAGTCTTATATGTAGCATGAGCGCTTTTACGAAATCTCTTCCCCTATCTTACCAAATACTATCTCGTATGGATAGCCACTTCATCACCAAACAAGAGTCTGGTGTTTTATGTGGCTATATAAACGGCAACAGGATTCCATTAATAACCTGAGAATAATACATTATCGCGATCAGGGGCACATTGGGCAGAAGAATAAATCCCGCACCTAAAAAAATCATCAACGAATAAAGACCGTAAAACTGCGGTGCTTCAACAAATTTAGTGTTTAAACTGGATTCCCAGTCGAACGCCTCACAAATTGTATAAGCGGTGGATAGCGGTAGAATGGATGCGGCAAAAAGTGAAGCGTTAAGTAATCCAAAAGCAAACAACCAGGAACAGTATACTCCGGCAAGAGGAACCAGGGCCAAAGTCGCATCCTTAGCCGTGTCAATTTTTAACCCGTGTTGAAACAATGTAACCGCGCAAAGCATTATAATAAAAAAGGCCACCACATTAACGGTTATCGAACCGAAAATAACATCCATTCGTGCATACTTGTAACTTTCAGCTTTTAAACCTTTATCCACAATTGATGATTGTAAGTAAAATTGCATCCAAGGCGCAATGGTTGTACCAACGATACCGATGGCCATAGTAAGCATTCCGGTATCAAATTTCAGGGTCGGTGCGAATGTGGCTGTCTTGATTGCCGACCAATCGGGATGTACTAGAAATCCAGAAATTATGTAGGAGAGATAAAAGACACAAGCAGTTAGAAATACTTTTTCTATCGATTTATAATTTCCCTTTACCACCATCCACCAGACAAGGAAAGCGCCAACCGGAACAGAAATATATTTACTGACGCCGAAAATTTCCATGCCGGCCGCAATTCCGGCAAATTCTGAAAATGTATTACCTAAATTAGCCAAGAGAAGAACTATCATCAGGTAAAAAGTTATTTTCGCCCCGAAACGCTCCCGAATTAAATCGGAAAGTCCCTTTCCGGAAACGACACCCATGCGGGCGCACATTTCCTGAATGATAATTAACACAACGGTTATAGGAATAAGTAACCAGAGCAGGCCCAATCCGTATTGAGCGCCCGCCAGAGAATAAGTAGTAATACCGCCGGCATCACTATCAACATTGGATGTAATAATTCCGGGACCAATAAGCGCAAAAAAAATGCCCAGTTTCCAAAAGCCTTTTTGCAATATATTTTTCCAAAGCTGTTTGATTTTTTCCATCATATCTTCTGTCAAGAAAGATTAAATTTATTGTCCTAGGTAAGAAGCAACAACTTCCAAAAGATTTTTGAATATAATTGTTCCTTGTATGCGTTCATTTTCATTAACTACAGGTATCGCCGTCACAGCATACTTCGCAAAATGTTCGGCAATAGTATCATCTTTGTCATCTAGTTTTACCGAAACGATCCGCTCATCCATCAGTTCTTCGAGCTTTTTATCCTGATTGGCCAAAATCAAATCACGCAAAGTTACAACACCCAATAAGCGCTCCTCATCGTCAGTCACGTATAGGTAATAAACCAGATCAATATTCGCTGCCTCTTGGCGAAATTTTTCCAGTGTTTCTTTTACCGTAGTTGATGGACGGAAACTTAAGTAAGACGTTGTCATCATACCGCCGGCTTCTCTTTCCGGATGGGTCAAGAGCTCTTTGACATCATCGGCAATATCCTTCTCCATTTCGTTTAGAATGCCTTCGGCCTTTGCCTTGGGCAAATCTCCCAGAAGATCGGCGGCTTCGCTCAGGGACATTTCTTCGATAATATCAGAGGCCTCGGCGGAGTTAAGATCATTAATCAAACTCACTTGAACCTTGGAATCGGTTTCTTCGAGAGTTTCTGCTGCAGTTTCGATATCAAGAGCCTGAAATACAGCTGCGCGCTGTTTAATATCCATATCTTCGAGAATATCGGCCAAATCAGCCGGATGGATTTTTCCAAGCCTGTTTTGGGTAATATTTTAGCGTAACAAGTCCGGCGAATGCACCGGCTGTACGAATTTTCACGAAATAAACTGATTGGGCAATTTGTAGTCGAAAAAACTTTGTAGAATTACGTCAAAGGGTTTAATCAAACCCATACGGCGGATCAAGCCCCGAAAACCGACATCAACATGAACCAGATGCATCCCCTGATTTGTTTTTAAAAACTGGAGATCATTCACTCGTCTAATCTTGGCACCATCTGTATCAACAACCTGTTTATCCAATAAGGCATCCTTGAGTAAAAGTTCTCCCTGTCGCAAATTCAGAGGATATAATTCATGTGTTGAATTTATAGCAACGGATACATCTCCGTCTAAATCGACCATATCTTTCCATGGAAGAAATACTGGATTTTTCTTTTGGGCAGAGCTGAATATTATTCCCGTAACTACTGGAAAATGATCAACAAATTCCACAGACAAATCATAAACCCTGCCCAATGTTTCGCCTGTAGCGCCAATAATTTTTTCCCCTAGGATTCTACTTAAAACAAAAAAACCTGAGGTCCTTGATTTACATCCATATTTTTTCTCCAGATTGTCCGTTTATATCAGTTATTTTTTTTAAGCGGCGAACGAAAGTTTTTTTGAATAATTTTTTTCACCTTGACACATAAGCTGCTTAGTTGTATAAAAAACAAATAAGACCCTTTTAATTTAATCCGGCGAGATTGAAAAAGGAACTGGTAATGAAGGAAATCATCCAAAAGTATATAGAGCCTTTCTCCGCAAGGGGAAGGGCTTTTTTATATCGGCTTTGCCTTCATATGGTTACCTTTGTTGGCTTCGTCGTCGGCTTCCTCAACGTATGTTCCATATACGCCTCCGGAGCCTCCTCCTTGCCGCCTCGGTACCCTAATGAATGCAAACCGATCTTATCAATCTCTGAGTGAGGCATTTATTATATGGCTGAAACCAAAAACGTTAAAGTAGTAATGGACAAAGACGGTATTGACCGATGCCTTACCCGAATTGCTTATGAAATTCTGGAAAAAAACAAAGGTATGGAGAATCTCGTTCTTGTAGGAATCAGAACCGGCGGCGTCTATCTGTCGGAAAGGTTACAAAAGAAAATATCCGGCATTGAAGGCGGAAAAATTCCTCTGGGGATACTGGATGTCAATCTTTACCGTGATGATATCTCCGCATCCAACAAGAAGCAACCTCTGGGGAAAACAAAAATAAATTTTTCCCTCGACGATAAAATAGTTGTCCTGATTGACGACGTCCTCTTTACAGGGCGAACAATTCGCGCGGCAATGGACGCCTTGATCGATTTTGGCCGGCCCAAAATGATCCAGCTCGCCGTTTTAATTGACCGCGGCCACCGCGAACTTCCGATCAGAGCAGATTTCGTCGGAAAGAATCTGCCGTCTTCCCTCTGGGAAGCGGTGAGAGTCGATCTTGTGGAAAAAAATAGCGTGGACGAAGTAGTCATAGAAGAAGGAACTTGAATTTAAAAAACTTTTTAAGGCCTGTTATGAAATTTGAAAAAAAAGACATTCTGGGAATAAAAGATCTTACGGTTGATGAAATAAACCTCATCCTGGAGACGGCCGAATCTTTTCTGGAAATCTCCACCCGCAAAATCAAGAAAGTGCCGACACTCCGCGGCAAGACAATCATCAATTTATTTTACGAAGCCAGCACCCGAACGCGAACATCTTTTGAAATCGCCGCTAAAAGGCTCAGCGCCGATACAATCAACATTTCTTCTTCCACCAGCTCCGTCGTCAAGGGGGAAACACTTATTGACACAGCCCGAAATTTGGAAGCCATGAATCCCGATATCATCGTTATCCGCCACAGCGCTGCCGGCGCTCCGCACTTGCTGGCAACACTGGTTAAACAGTCCATTATCAACGCCGGTGATGGTGCACATGAACATCCCACACAGGCCCTGCTGGATATGATGACCATCAAGGAAAAGAAAGGTAAAATTTCCGGATTGAAAGTGGCAATCATCGGCGATATCGAACATAGCAGGGTTGCCCGTTCCAATATTTATGGTTTATCCAAAATGGGCGCCCGGGTTGTTCTCGCAGGGCCGGCTACCATGCTGCCCCGCAATATCGAACAAATGGGAGTTGATGTATACACAAACATGAAGGATGCTGTCATTGACGCCGATGTCGTGATGATGCTGCGTATTCAACTGGAGCGGCAGAAACAAAGCATCTTTCCGTCGCTGCGCGAATATTCCCAGCATTATTGCCTGAACCGCAACAACATTAAACTGGCCAGAAAAGATGTGATCGTCATGCATCCGGGACCGATCAACCGCGGCGTGGAAATATCTCCCGATATAGCCGACGATCCTTCTTACTCAGTAATTCTCGATCAGGTAAATAAAGGCGTGGCCGTAAGAATGGCTCTGCTTTACCTGCTTACCGGAGGTAGTGAATGAAGATATTATTAACCGGCGCGAGGATAATCGATCCCGTCCAAAATATAGACGCCGACATGGATATTTTACTGGAGGACGGAAAGATTGTCAGAATTGGCACCGATATTTTAATGTCGGCAAAATCCAAGGATTCCAGGAAAAATAAAAATTATTGAATTGGCCGAAATGATCATCGTTCCCGGTTTTATTGATATGCACACGCATCTGCGTGAACCCGGCTTTGAATACAAAGAAACAATCGCGTCCGGAACTGCCGCCGCGGTCGCCGGCGGTTTCACTTCTATTGCCTGCATGCCCAACACCAATCCGATCAACGATAACCGCTCTATTACCGAATTTATCAAAAGAAAAGCGGCAGAGGCCTCGCTGGCCAATGTTTACCCGATAGGCGCCATCAGTAAGGATTCAGTCGGTTCCCAATTAACGGAATTCTGGGATATGAAAGAAGCGGGCATAATCGCCCTCTCCGATGATGGGAAACCTGTAATGGATGCCGCTCTGATGCGCCGGGCGATGGAATATGCCTATTCACTGAGTTTACCGATTATCTCGCATTGTGAAGACACAAATCTTTCCGGCGGCGGATTGATGAACGAAGGTTATTATTCCACCATTTTGGGATTACGCGGCATCCCCGGCATCGCGGAAGAAGCAATGGTGACTCGCGATATTTTAATCGCCGAATTCACCAATACCTGTGTCCACATCGCGCATGTCAGCACCGCCGGTTCCGTTCACCTGATTCGAGATGCTAAAAAAAGAGGCTTGAAAGTTACGGCGGAAACCGCACCCCATTATTTCACTCTGACTGATGAAGCATTGCAGAGCTACGATACCAATTTTAAAGTCAATCCCCCGTTAAGAAGAGCTCAAGATGTCGCAGCAATTAAAGAAGGCCTTTCCGATGGAACGATTGATGTCATTGCCTGCGATCACGCTCCTCACGGAAGGACGGATAAAGAAGTGGAGTTTGAATATGCCGCCAATGGGATCAGCGGTTTGGAAACTTCGCTGGCGCTGAGCATAAGCCTTGTCCAGGACAAAGTGCTGGGATGGTCTGAACTAATCGCCAAAATGAGCGTGAACCCGGCGCGTATCCTGAACTTACCGAAAGGAACTCTCGAAGCAGGCGCGGATGCCGATATCACCGTAATTGATCCGCAACTTAAATGGATCGTTGATGTGCAGGCGTTTCGCTCACGCGGAAAAAACTCTCCGTTTAATGGACGCCAGATGCAGGGCAAGGCTATTCTGACTATCGTCGGCGGAGATATTAAATACGATGGGCGCTAGAGAAAGTCATAAAACAACCGGATTCGTTCTGCGTACATTAAGCTACAGTGAATCGGATTTAATCGTAACCTTTTACAGTCATGATTTCGGCAAGCTCAAGGGAATCGCCAAAGGCGCCAAAAGAAGTAAGAAACGATTTGCCAACGTCTTTGAACCTTTTTCGCTGACCAATATAATCTTTTCTCGCAAAAATCGTGATACCCTTGCGTTCATTGAATCCTGCAGTATCATTGACCACTATCACACCATTCGTCAGGATCTGGAAAAAACATTAATTGCTTCTTATTTTATTGATCTTACGGATCACTTCAGCCCGGAAGGGAAAAACAATGAAAAATTGTTTCAGCTTTTGCAGGACTTTTTAATTATGCTGAGTCAGGAAAAGGTATCTGATTGTGCAATACGTTTTTTTGAAATGCGTCTGTTGAAATTAACCGGCTTTGAACCGGCGTTGGAACGTTGCATCATTTGTAAAACTCCGGTGACCAACGGCAACTCCTATTACTTTTATCCACGGGACGGCGGCATCAAATGTTCCGTTTGCGCCCGGCCGGAAAGATATGATCAGTCCATTTCCACAGGCACAGTGCAGACATTGCTTCTGGGTAAGGACATGAACATTGACAAAATTAATTTGATCTCATCATCTGATAGTCTGGCAATAGAATCGCGCAATATTCTCACTGGTTTTATTTCGCATGTGCTGGGACATGAAGTAAAATCGCTGAAGGTAATGGAACAGGTGCGGAAGCTCTGCACATAATGCTTACACCTACTTAGTCTCAGTGCCA
Source organism: uncultured delta proteobacterium (assembly GCA_963710995.1). Lineage (GTDB taxonomy): Bacteria > Desulfobacterota > Syntrophia > Syntrophales > Smithellaceae > Smithella. Next base: position 2,254 of record CAVQCU010000204.1, on the reverse strand, counting down.
GGCAGTTGTCAGAATTGATGATTACTATTTGTAATCAGTTTTAGAATCCCCTATCAAATCAACGGCAGAATTCCCTGCCTTTAGGCGATTCTAGCATTATGCAATTTCCCAAGTTACATGCTTTGTGCGCATCACGGCAAACCAGTTCGTTATTGCCCTGCATTGAATAAGCAAGTCCCCTGTTGATATAAACATCAATATAATCTGGTTTCAGACGGATGGCTTCACTGTAATCCTCTATGGCTCGCTGATACTGGCCGAGTTTAAAGTAAGCAATCCCCCTGTTAAAGTAGGCTTCAGCATAATGCGGTTTCAGATGGATGGCCTCATTATAGTCATCGATTGCACGCTGATACTGAGTGAGTTTAAAGTAAGCAGAACCCCTGTTTATATAAGCATCAGCATAATGCGGTTTCAGACGGATGGCCTCATTATAGTCATCGATGGCACGCTGATACTGGCCCAGTTTATCGTAATTAATTCCCCTATTTAAAAAAAAAGTGGCGAAGTCTCCAAACAATCGTGACCTCAGGAGATGAACCGTGGACGGTGAATCGGTCCGTATCACCGCCAACATCGCTACAATCATACAAATCCAGAGCACCAGAACCGCTAAGCTCATTGCCGGGACACGATTCTTACCCATAGGCGTCTCCGTTTGGCCGCTTTCATGGAATGCCCACACTCCTAATAAGCCAACAAGTATTACAACCGCCATGACGGACCATGACCATGTGAGGTGGAGCAACATTCCGGCGTTCAGAGCGGTGTATCCGTAGCCTATACAGGGGATTATTATCTCCACAATCGGGTTCGCAATCAAATCCGGCACGTGTGGAACAACAATAACCGATAGACCAACCTGAGCGCAGGAAGGAACGAACAACAGCCAGAATAGATAAGGTCGCCAACTCAAGAATGCGATAGGGAAGGCCATAAACGGCAACATGGGAACAAGATAGCGGGGACCGAATATCCACCCCCCGTGCCAGCCATAAAATCCGGCGATAAAAAGAAAAGAAACAATTACAATCACCGATATAAGAATAGCCTCCCGCTGACGCTGTTGCCGGACAATCATGTAAGCAATACCCCAGAAAGAGAGGAGCAAAACTGGCATAATGAAGAAAATACCTCGAGATGGAGAAAGCAAAAGAGCAACCATCGCTCCAATTTTTGGAAGGCCTACGCCCAAAATACCATGTACCACCCCTTCGCGAAACTCTTCGTGCACTAGGTGTGCATATGAAAAAGAAAAAGGATGTCCGAAGCAAGCCATGTTATATGCAGCTAGAATAATCACGCAGACGCACCCACCTATGATAAAACCTGTTTTAAGACGGACATTCAACCGTAACGCAATCACGTAGACGGATAGACAGATAGCAATTACTATGGCGGTATAATCCGTAATGACCGCCAATCCCGCGAGTAGGCCGGTCCCAAAGCCATAGCACCAGTTTTCTATCTCAGTCGTTTGGTCATTTGAGGAAGACCGGACAAGCAGCGCGAATGAAAAAAAGCTAAGACTCGCGGCAATCTGATGACCGCTGAACAGTGTAGCATGAAGAAGAGCTATGCTTCCAAATCCATAAGCGACTACCATCAGAAAAGCCTGTCTTGGAACCGCGCCACAGAATTGAGCCAAACTATACATGACGACCCCAAGTAGAGCGAAAAGTAAGGTAGTGGTCATAACCCGGACAATGTACATATCCAACCATACCATCGGCTTGGATGCTTTAAGTGGTGTCAGATTGCGCAATGACCAGTAAACCGGTATTCCCAGGAATGATGCGCCTGGTGCCTTGGCCGAATAATAATGGCCGTTCCATTCTGCTTCATCTATAGTCTTGTTTTGGTAGTTGTTTTGGAAGTCGTCAATATTTAGCGTCCCATAATCAACCATGGCGCTCAGAAGAGCGTAACGGCTCATCGTATTGTCGTATTCAATCGGATGATAGAAGGCCGCGCCGGCTAGGAACAGCATGGTGAAGATTATTAGTTCGGTTTTCCATCTTTTGAACCACATTAGTAACACATCCATGGCGAGTCAATATGTCTTCTAATAATGCTTCCGCGGAGTTTCCATCAATCCCACGAGAGTCTAGTAAAACTTTGATAAGACATTGCTTATCCATAGTTTAACTATATAAATTCCGGTCTTGTATGTCAATTAAATACTGGTTCACAAGATATACAGGAATAAGTGCTTGCCGGCTTTACCTACTACTGCTTAGTGATGGGCAGTTGT
>CAVQCU010000203.1:0-10384 GCA_963710995.1 uncultured delta proteobacterium | reverse complement strand
ACAGGCATGGCATCACGCGAACTTTATGAAAGCAGGATCAAGATGGGCCAAAAGGGAGATTCTGATTTTCTCACTGTTGGCTCTATGGGACATGCCTCCTCAATCGCACTTGGGATTGCGCTCCACGCACCAGATCGGACTATTTTTTGCATCGATGGCGATGGCGCTATGCTCATGCACATGGGCGCACTCACCACTATTGCCGAATCAGGTGTTACAAATCTAAAACACATTATTATCAATAACGGCGCTCACGATTCAGTCGGAGGTCAGCCAACGTGCGGGTTCAAAGTCGATTTTGGAAAAATTGCAAAAGCATGTGGCCATCAAAAAACATGGTTGGCAACAACTGAAGAAGAACTTATAAAAGCAGTGGAAGAATTCATCACCACAAAAGACCTCGGACTCCTTGAAATTCGAGTGAAAAAAGGTGCTCGAAAAGATCTCGGCCGTCCAAAATCATCACCTGCTGAGAATAAAATTAAACTAATGCAATATTTAAGAAATTGATTATGGAATACATTAAATCACTTTACAGATTTCTTCGTGCCCTTCTCTTTTGGCCTTTATCAAACAAATTAATTAAAACTCATATACAGCGCAGCCGACCTGTATCCCGGAAGCAACATTGATGATAAGGGCCTTCTGCCCCGGTTCTGGCTTGTTGTGTTTAAAGATATGATCCATGGCCGCAGGAAGCGAAGCGTTAAATAAATTTCCCCCTTCCCGGGTGACATCAACCATCTTTTCCCTTTTTACGCCCAGGACGCCAGCCATTTTTGTAATAAACCCGGAAGAAATCTGGGAAGGGATGATCATATCAAAGTCATCCAGCCCGATGGCTTCTCTTTTCAGGAATTCAAAAACCCCTATCGATATTGCCCTGAGGTATATATCTTCGACAGCCGGATCCCTCTTAAATATCAAAGTCATATGATCTTTGTCATGAAACATATATGATTCGCAGGCATCCTGCATTTCCGAGAATGTTTTGAAATGAAAAGTCTTAAACCCTGAGCCGCCGTTCTTTTCTCCAGAAAGCAACATAGCAGCGCCTGTAGGAAGAAATCCCGGGGGATTTCCTTTTTCACTGACATTTCCATTGACAAGATCACTACTGACCACCAGACCAGTCTTTACCTTTCCGGCGGTTATCATGGCGGAACACAATTGACATGCGTTTAAAAAACCCATGGCTCCGTTCAATACGTCAAGGGAAAGTGTCTTGGGTCCTAAAGAGTCCGTCTTGTCGTGGTTGATCTTGAGATCATTCTGAACAAAGCTCGAAAATGACGGCTCGCAGAAGTAATCATCCCGATAAACGGAAACGCTGACCACCAGACCAATATCCTCTTTTCTGTAGGCGGACTGCTTGATACAGGGCTCAGCAGCCCGCCGGCACAGTTCTAGCGATGTTTTTACCGATTTATTCTTATTTTCAAACAGCCCGATGCTGTTGATTGTAATTCCCATGGCATTTTCCTTTACATAGCTTCTTTGATTGCTTCTCGTTCTTCCATCCTGCTCCAGTTCATTACCCTTGCAGGAAGATCATCCAAGGTATACAGGGCAACGCCCAAGTTGATCCCGGATGATTGAACCGCAAAAAGTATGTTCTCCCTGGATTTTATGGCCCCGTTTCTTATATGATCCCACAGGGCGACAAAATGGGCGGTCGATGCCCCGTTTCCCCGTTCGATGACATTGACGATGGAATTCTTCTCGGAACAAACCTCTGTCCCCACCCAGTCATTAATGCTTTTCCGGGTCGTTTTGATGGCCCTTGTCCCGGTCTGATGCATGATATAATGATGGTTTTCGCTGTTTTCCCATTTGGTTCCTTTGACCATCCGTCCCACATGCTCCGCTGTCATGCCGATGGCAACCTGATGAATTTTAATGGAATCAGTGTACATGACAAATCCGCCATGTGGCTCCTTGCTGTAAGTCCCTATGCAGTAGTCACAGTGTTGTGCAACTGTAAAGGCATCCATGTCATGAAATCCGGTATCCGGATTATCCGTCTGCTCAAGGATAAAAGCCGCCCCTGCATCGCCAACAGTCAGACAAGCCATCTGCGGATCAAAAGGAGCGCTCATTTCCTTCTGCGCGGTGCGGGCAAGGCAGGTCAAGGCTTCACCGCTAATCACCATTCCCCTTTTAATAAACCCGGCCTTCAGGTAGGCATCCACGATATAAAGGGCGGTGAACATCCCGGCGCAGGCGTTGGGCTCGTCAAAGATAATCGCATTGCTAAAATCAAAATCACGGGCAAGCGAGGCGGCGGTGGAGGGTTCAAAACTGGCCTTCCAGTTCGGGCCGTTGTAGCGGGAGATATTGGTGCAGATGACCAAGTCGATATCCTTCGGCTGATATTTGGAGATCTCAAAGCACCGGGTTGCTGCTTCCCGGGCTAGATCAAGGGCATATTCATTATCCGCAACCACGGGGCGGTTCTTTATCCCGGTTAATTCCTCAAGATCAAAGACGGGCTTTACCTTGCACCCTTCAACAAGCTCCTTTGTGCTGAGCCTACCCTCAGGGGTATACACTCCTAAACTCTCAATTACCGTGTTTAATCCCATGACGTTCTCCTTTTCTTTGACTATTTCTACAGATTTTCTTTATTGTAACATTAGTATGACAACGTAATATTTGCAACAGGATTATTTACTGGATTAATACATGATAAATACTAGTCATATTCTAGTATAATAACCCGGACCTTGCACTATTTTACGCCTTAAATATCAAACCACTTCTCCGCCGCTTTTTGGCGCTCTCGGAATTTTGTGTACCTGTCGATCTGCTTTTTTGTGCTGTCGTTAACCGCAAAGGTAATCCCACTGTATATTGACAGGCCGCCCTTTTTCGGCCAGTTGTTGACATTGATAATATCTGATTTTAATACCCTTTTTAATAAATTAGTCATGTCTTCGGTGGTTGTCAGCGCCCAGTCGGGCCTGGCCTTGGAAAGGGCGTCTATATATATGGAGCACTTGCCGAGAACCATGGCTTTCGTGATATTAACAGGATTCAAGTAGGTCCTGTAGTTGGTCCGCATCATTAAATAGTTATACTCCTTTAGGGTAGTGTGCTCATTTGGATTGGTTATGCAGCAGACCCCGCCGTCAGAGCGCAGGACCCTTGCGATCTCGGCGATATAAAACGGCCTTCTGTGCCTGAAGTTAAGATAGGATGCATCGGTCGTATTGACAAGGTTTAATGAATCCGACGAAAAGGGGATTTGATTCATATCACGCGTAAAAAAGGTGATCTCCGATCCCGTCTCTCGGTTTAATTTTTTTGCTGCTTCTATGTTGCCTTCCAATATATCCTGGCCAAAGACCCTGTAGCCATTCCCTCCCGCGTAAAGAGAGCGCAATGTGTCTTCTATAACCCTGGCGAGCCGGCCATACCCAGTGCCCACATCAAGGGCAGAATACTTACCGTTGGAAGATGGAAAATTTGAAAAAAGGGCCAGTCTTGTCAGAACCTCTTGAAGCTGTCGCGAGGGGTCACTGATGATGACGCGGTAATAGCTTGGGTCTGTGGGAAAATCAACAAAGACAGGGGGGCATATTTTTTCAAACGCTACTACTTTTTGATGATAGCCCTCCGGGTCATCAAGGAGCTGTGCAAGCATCTCCTCGAGGTTTTCCGGGAAATACTTTTTGAATTCTTTCCGCGCCAGCCGTGCCGCATCCTCGTCGATTTTGGGTTTCTTTCCGAGCACATCAAAATAAAATGTATAAAGTCCATCCACCAGAGCCTTCTGGATAAAGCTCAACGGCTGGTTGAGCAACTCATAAAGGGTTTCTTCCTTTTCTTTGGTCTGTTTCAACAATTCCTTTACCGCTTCTTCTTTTTTCATTAACAGATCAACCTTTTTCATAGATGTTTATTTACTCAAGTTTAATTGGACCAATACCATCGGTATGGTACTAAATATCCTATTCACAGGCAGATGTAAATCATCCTAAGGATGTATTTTTTTTAAAACTTATCCCGCAGCCGTCAAATTTTACCTGGACAAAGAAAAAGCTTAAGGGTATTAAGCTACATATCATGCGGTTTATTCATAAATATCTTTTAGATGGAGGCCATCTCAATGCCCGGAGGCCGAGAAGAGGGGAAACGCGCGATTCTCATAACCGGAACCTCAACTGGGATAGGCAAAGCCTGCGCGCTTTACCTTGACAGCATAGGGTTCAAAGTCTTTGCCGGGGTGCGCAGGGAGGCTGACGGCGACGCCTTGAGGAAAAACGCTTCCGATAGACTCGCCCCTGTTCTCATGGACGTCACCGATTCAGAATCCATCGATTCCGCTTTGAAGTTCGTATCCGGTGAGGTGGGCGACGACAGTCTGGCAGGGCTGGTTAACAATGCGGGCATTATTACCGCAAGCGGCCTCCTGGAGTTTCTTCCCATCGCTGAAATCCGCAACCTGCTGGAGGTCAACCTCATCGGGAACATTGCCGTCACCCAGGCGTTTTTGCCCCTTATCCGGAAGGGGCACGGCCGCATCGTAAACATGGGTTCAGCCGCCGCCATCATACCCCAACCCTACATGGCCCCGTATTCAGCCTCCAAAGCCGCTCTTGAAGCCATCACCGATTCGCTCAGGCTGGAGCTTAAACCATGGAGAATCCCAGTTACAATCATCGAATCCGGAATCGTCTATACTCCCATGTGGGACAAAGCCGAAACAGTAGCGGCAATCACGGTAAAAAAATTACCGCAGGAGGCTTTTGACCTCTATGGCTCCACCATCAACGGGGTCGTTGAAATACTTAAAAATAAAAAAAGGATAAAAATGGTTGCGGTTTCCGTTGATGCGGTTGCCAGGACGGTTGCCCGGGCGCTCACGGCAAAAAGGCCCGGGACGCGTTACCTTGTCGGCTGGGTTGCCAGGTTGGCCGCTTTTCTTACCTGGGCGCTGCCCCGCCGGGCGATAGATTGGCTCGCCATTATGCTGTTCTGGCGGCAGTTAGGATTAAAGTAAAGGTAATAGAAAGGATTAAGTATGAAACATTTTAGAACCATTACAACAGTCATTCTTACGGCAGCACTTTTTTATTTAGCGTTTCCACAGGCGGTTTTCGCAGCAGCCGAGGAGGGGCACAGCATCACCCTGCCTCAATTGCTGATTCTCGGGTTTGTCCTGGGATTGTACCTCTACAACCATTTCAAGGACAAAATCAAAGCCATGTTTACAAAGAAGCAATGACCGTTGATCAGGGCGTCTTCCCCCGGTAAAGGCTGCGCACATACACTATATACTTCCACATGTAGTGAAGCATCACAACCACTGTGAAAAGAAGCACGATCCATGCATATTGCCAGCCGATGATGTATGCCATGACCGTTGGATAAACCGCCGCAGCCAGCAGATTCGTCTCCAAATGCGGTATCTCCAGAGTCCCGGCTTTCCGTGAGATAAGGATGATGATCGGGGTCCAGAAGGCTATTCCCGTCAAGGTAACAATCAGAAGTGGCCATGCCTTTAACACGTAAACAACAACAAATATTGTCGTAAACCCAAAGAAAAAATCCGCCAGCGCATCAAAATTGTGCCCGTACGTCACCTTCTTTTTGCTTCTTCTGGCAAAATAACCGTCCAGGGTGTCGGTTATCGCTCCGGCGGCGAAAAGATAGTAGGCAACCACCCTTTCGTCATGTAATAGGAGCCATATAATTACCGGTGTTATAATAATCCGCAAAGACGTCATGATGTCCGCAATTCGCATGGTTGACACACCTCTTAGTTTATTGTTTAATAGATAACTTTAAAGCAAACCCTAAAGGTCATTATTAAATCTAAAATTAACAAAATAGACTGCGGGAACGTTCATCATGCTCAAATCTTTTTGCTTGACCAATAACGCCGGCACCACAATTTTCAGATTCATCTTACCAAAGTAGTACATTGCATGAAATGACCAGATATTCCAGAATATAAGTTTGTTTTTCATATTTTTTTGTCTTTGGATATGCGTGATATTTCATTCTTAATGTTTGTCGAGGACTGGCCAGGGAAATAGGGAATTACAATAACGCTCCCGTTGATGACTTCCATAACCTTTCTTGCTTTTTCGATGTCCCGCTCATCGTGACTTGAACTTTCAATCAGTATATCCGGTCTAATCCTCATCACATTCTGTAAAGGCGAGTAGGTTTCCTGGGCCACCACCACATCCACATATTTTATCGCAGCCGCAAGCGCCATCCGGTCTTCAAAGGAAAGCAACGGCTTGGGCTTTTTCTCCATAACCGCCTCATCCGTCAGGATTCCCACAATCAGTTTCCCGTCTTCTCCGGCGATAGCCTTTGCGTTTCTCATCATCATGAGATGACCTTTATGAACTATATCCAATACAAAGTATGAATAAACGAATTTCATTTATATATTTCCCTTATTATCTGATTGCTGTTATGGTTTTTTAAAAGAACCCTTTGAAATAGCCATTGCAATAGACATCACCAGAATGCTGATAACGATGCTCCATCCGGGTGAATGCAACCCCCCTATGAAAAATGAGATAACAGTAATCGGAACAAGTGCCACAAGCGACATCACCAGGATGATCCACCAGGCATACCTGTCCCCTCTACTGAATTGAAACCTGATCATCATGACAAAACCGATACCCATGGATAACGCAAGGGCGCCCACCACCTTCAAGGATGCCAGGCTGAGGTAAGCAGTTTTCGGGTCCAACTCCTCAAACGTCTTGCCGAGAAATCTCTCATGATAAGGCATTATCCTCGGACTTAATAAATATACCATCCCGAACAGGATAAGGAAAGCGGCAAACGCATAAAGCATAATAGTTGCCACCTTCAATCTCTTCTCCATTATTTATCCCCTTGTTATTTTTGTTGCGTCATTTTTGGCTGGAAGGGATGGTTTCAAAACCGCTGCCCGTTTTTTTTCTGTTGCGTTATACCAAAAATGGCCTATGGGGTCAATAGCCTTTGTTCTTTCGAATCAAAATTTCAAGCATATTGCGCTTGACAACCATTTCTATAAAGCATGGCGAAGGGTAGTGACTCAGTTTCAATTTAACAGCTCTTGACAATTCCCCACACATTTAATATCATACATGCATGAGGCGATCAAGCAAACCACTTCCGAAAGATTCTAATAAGAGAGCGTATGAGGTTTTTCGTCTTTCTACTGAAGAACCGGACGAAAAAGCACCAGAGCCGGAAAAATCAGAAATATCTAAGTACCTAGCTGAAATCGGGCGCAAGGGCGGTTTAAAAGGTGGAAAGGCTAGAGCGGAAAAATTATCCCCTAAAAAACGTAAGGACATAGCAACAAGAGCCGCAAAAGCACGCTGGGGGAAAAATAGTTTATCCTAGTGCCTTTGTGTTGAAATAATACTCACCATTTTCTGTCTGAGACAATATCTTTAAATTTACTAATTTAGATATATCCCTTCTAGCTGTTCTTTCACTTACACGTCTATACAAGGTATTGAACGGAGAAACATCAAATAGGTCTTTTAAGGATATTTTTGTTGTTACGCCGTCTAATAGCATACAAGAGAGATCATATTGCCGTTCGGTTATGACTTTTTGTTTATCATGTAGAGAGGCAAGATAATCACGCATTGCTAATAAGCGAATATTAAAAGTTATGTTGTCCTTAATTTCAAACAGGGATTCAATTACTCCATCCAACATGAATTTAATAAATGCCGTTATATCATTATCTGGATTATTTCGTGCACTTGAAAACGCAGAATAATAATCATCAACTTTCCTGTAATAGTAATTTGATAACATCGTGGGTACATATTTAATACCCGAAGTTCTCAAAAACATTGCTTCGATTATCCTTATAGTTCGTCCATTTCCATTGCCAAATGGATGGATCAACCCTAAATGATAATGTGCTAACGCAGCCCTGATAAGACTATCTAATTCCATTACCTCTTTACAATTTATCCATTCCACAAATTCTTTCATTAATTGTTCGACATCTGCCAGACATTTAGGCGGTGTATATATGCCTCCATGCTCACCATTGCCAACCTTTACTATATGATTTCTATATTTGCCGGGATTGTTATCATTATAATCAAGTTTGTCTGTAATGGTATGATGAATCTGTTTAATAAAATCTTCTGTAAGCGTAGGGGAAGTCTTTAATGGTTCAACGTTCCTAATTCGATTATATACTTGTTCAAGATTTATTATTGCTTGCTTTGCTATGTTATCTTTCCCTTCTTTTAGTTCATTATCTTTCTGGTCGATTATCTTGCCAACTTCTTCCTCTTTAAGGGGACTTCCCTCTATCGCGGCAGTACTAAAAATTGATCGGCGAATTAATTCCTTCTCCAAATAAGTTGACCATTCTGGAAGTATAGGCAAATCGGCTATCGTTGAATACAATATTTTCGCCATAACAAGAATGTTTTGTAAACTAGATTCATCATATTTTGAACTAAATATGAAATTTCCAGATTTAAATGTCATAACTTTTTTTACGCGATTGTTGTCCATAATATTGTCACCTCTATAGTAATAAAATACGGTTAGTTAGATTAAGTTGATGGTATTTGTTGTCACCAATGTTAGCATTTCTTTTTGCACTATATAGCAACAAAAAATCTATTTGTCAAGTATTTTGTCAAAGCTTTTGTCTCTATTTAATCATGTAATAACAATAATATACATGTGTATATGATAAATATTTGTCACTCAATATGTCATCTACTAAAAATAATGCTTAACTTGCTTGAGCGGCTCAAGTATAATAGCCTCAAGAAATAATTGAGGTAAGGAAGATGAACAAACTAAGCACAGAAAAAAGAGTCCAGATTCTAAGCTGTCTTGTAGAGGGTAACTCAATTCGTTCCACGGCAAGAATGTGTGATGTTGCCTTCAATACTGTTCTTAAATTCATACCGGAAATCGGCGAGGCTTGCGCTGAATATCAAGATAAGACTTTTCATAATCTGAAATGCAAACGCATTCAGTGCGATGAAATATGGTCATTCTGTTATGCCAAAGAAAAGAACGTTCCTCAAGATAAACGAAATCAATTCGGATATGGCGATATATGGACATGGTTTGCTCTCGATGCGGACACAAAGTTAGTGCCTTCTTTTTGTGTCGGGAATAGAGACGCTCGAACTGCTAAACTTTTCATGGACGATCTTGCGAGTCGTCTTGCTAATAGAGTTCAGCTCACTACGGACGGATATAAGATATACCTGAATGCTATTGAAAATGCCTTTGGTGGCGACATTGATTATGCAATGCTTGTTAAGGTGTATGAAAATTCAAATGAACAGGAAAAAAGATACAGCCCTGAAAAATGCACTGGAATATCGACAAAGAAAATCAGCGGCAATCCTAACCCTAAAAATATTTCCACGAGTTTTGTTGAACGCCAAAACTTGACCATGCGAATGAGCATAAGAAGGCTTACACGTCTAACAAACGGCTTTAGTAAAAAGGTTGAAAATCATATTCATCATTTATCGCTTTATTACATGTATTATAACTTTTGCCGGATACATAAAACATTAAGAGTAACTCCGGCAATGGAAGCCGGGATTGCAGATCATGTGTGGAGCTTAGAAGAAATTGTAAATTTATTAAATTAGTATCTCTCCCCTTGACAGCATAGGACATACGTCCTATACTATATGTAGTGCTATTTTAGTATTTCGTGTACTAGATTGTACTTGACTTTAAAAAGCTATTGATTTATTTGTAAATCATCATTGGGGGATGTCTTATGGCTACTCAACCAGTAGGAAAATATCATGCAATAGACATTGCTAATTATTTTCTTTACAAGGCAGAAAAAGCTACCGAAGAAGATCAGGAATTAATTTCAAATTTAAAACTTCAAAAACTTGTTTACTATGCTCAAGGTCTACATTTAGCAGAGTATAATGAGGCTCTATTTTCAGAAAGAATCGAAGCATGGCAATATGGCCCTGTTGTTCCTGAATTGTATCATTATTATAAGGACAACGGTTCAGAGGGGATACGAGCAGATGCGAAATTTAAACCTTTATCAATTGATAAAAATACAAGAATGTTTCTTGATGATATTTATGAAGTATTTGGTCAGTATTCAGCTATCCGCCTCATGAAATTTACACATTCCGATCAATGCTGGATAGACGCTGGTATCGGAAATGAAATTACCCATAAAGCAATGGGTAATGATTTAAAAAAATATCTTAAAGATGGCTAAAAACAAAAACAATAAAAAGCCTAGTCTCCGTAATTCCCCACGTTTTGAAATTAAAAAAGAACCACCAGATCATGGCAAGTCAAAACCAATCTTTTCATTTTATCATATGCGGTATGGTACAACTTATTGCTTATCGAAGTGTTGTCCTGCCGATAAGGA
>CAVQCU010000202.1:0-8486 GCA_963710995.1 uncultured delta proteobacterium | reverse complement strand
AAGCTGCTTGATTTAATTATGCGACGGACAAGGCAAATGTTTGAAGCCGGGAAAAAGCCGGAAATCCTTACTGTGGATAATCATGCTGATGGCCCGTATCTGTACTTGAAAATGAAAGAAGAAAATCCTGAACGCGCCAAAGAGGTACTGGAATTATTACAGATGAATGAAGGCAACAGCTCCGGTAATGGTATTGGTTGCGTGAGCTGGGATGGCGAAGTCTATGCCGATCAATTCTGGCGCAACCAGCCTTTAGGTAATATCCGAGTCAAGCCCTTCAGTAAAATCTGGCTGGATGGGAAAAATGAACTGCTCGTCAAGTTGAAAGACAAAAAGAAATATGTACAAGGCCGATGCGCTAAGTGCACTTGGCTTACTGTTTGCGGCGGTAACTTCCGCGCCCGCGCGGAATCGGCAGGAGACCTCTGGGGGCCTGATCCCGCCTGTTATTTGACGTATGAAGAAATAAGTGGAGCATCTCCGGCAGGAGCCGGAGGCTCCTAATACTAAACGCGACATCCCGCGGATGGCAGAAAGCATTCAACCCCCGGCGGTAGCCGAGGGCTTTCTGCAGCGGGATAAAAGGGAGGATTGAGAGATGCAATTTCCGGAATATCGTGCCCGCAGGTTGAGAAAAAATGAAAACTTCCGGCGTTTGATTCGCGAGACAAGTTTAAGCGTTGACGATCTGGTCTATCCGCTTTTTGCGGTGCCCGGCAAGAGCGTTAAAAAGCCGATTACTTCCATGCCCGGCCAATTCCAGTTGTCGGTAGATTATATCGCCAAGGAAGCGCAAAAAGCTCACGAGCTGGGCATTCCCGCGGTCTTGCTCTTCGGCATTCCGGCGAAAAAAGATGAGATGGCGACAGGTGCTTTTGCCAAAGACGGCATTGTTCAGCAGGCCGTAAAGCGAATTAAAAATGAAGTGCCCGACATTCTGGTGATTACGGATGTCTGCCTGTGTGAGTACACCAGCCACGGTCATTGCGGCATGCTGGAAAAAGATTGCGTGCAAAATGACGCGACGCTGGAAGTGCTCGTGGAAACGGCAATATCACAGGCGCTCGCCGGAGCCGATATGGTTGCGCCGTCAGCGATGATGGATGGACAGGTTGCGGCGATTCGCGAGGCTCTTGATGAAAATTCGTTTGAGGATATACCGATCATGGCTTACGCGGCAAAATATGCGTCATCATTTTATGGGCCTTTCCGCGAAGCCGCCGAAAGCGCGCCGCAGTTCGGCAACAGAAAATCTTATCAGATGGACCCGGCAAACGCCGATGAAGCGATAAGAGAAATATCGCTGGATGTCGGTGAAGGAGCGGATATCATCATGGTGAAACCGGCGCTGGCTTATCTGGATATTATTTGCCGCGCCAAACAGGAATTCGATTTGCCTCTGGCGGCGTATAATGTCAGCGGCGAATATTCGATGATCAAAGCTGCCGCCCAGTTGGGATGGCTGGATGAAGGAAAAGCCATGATCGAATCTCTGACAGCAGTCAAACGTGCCGGAGCAGATATCATCATTACGTATTTCGCTCCGCAGATGGCAAAGCTGCTGAATAAGTAAAGAGGATACGATGATTATTTCACCCTTCCCCAAGCCCACCCCTCCAGGGAGGGGGGATAAAGTACACATGATTGCTTGGGAAGTGACACGCAGTTGTAATTTAAACTGCGTACACTGCCGGGCTACTGCCAGTTGCAGGCCTTATTCGGGGGAACTTTCCACGGATAAGTGCTTCAAGCTAATTGATGAAATTGCCGCCGTATCTTCGCCCGTAATTATTCTTACCGGCGGCGAGCCGCTGCTGAGGCCGGATATTTTTGAAATCGCCGCATACGGAACAAACAAGGGTTTGCGCATGGTCATGGCGACAAACGGTACTTTGGTTACTCCGACCGTCGCGAGGAAAATGATTGAAAGCGGCATTAAAAGAGTCAGTATCAGCATTGACGGTAAAGACGCGCACAGCCACGACGCGTTTCGTCAGGAAAAAGGTGCGTTTGCCGGAGCGATGGCCGGAATTGCAGTGCTCAAAAATGCCGGGATGGAATTTCAAATCAACACGACCATCACAACAGTCAATCTTAAGCAAATTAAAGATATTTTGGAGTTAGCCAAGAAGCTGGGCGCTGCAGCACATCACATTTTTCTGCTAGTGCCCACGGGGCGTGGCAAGGACCTGGCCGGGCAAGCCATTACCGCCGCTGATTATGAAGAGACGCTCATGTGGTTCCATCAGGAAAGTATGAGTTGCGAAATACAGCTCAAAGCTACCTGCGCCCCGCATTATTTCCGCATAATGCACCAGAATAAGATCAAAGGCGTTGAACCTAAGAAGAAAGCGGGAGGACATTTCCACGAATCCACAAGGGGTTGTCTGGGCGGTATCTCCTTTTGCTTTATTTCGCACGTTGGCCAGGTTCAGCCCTGCGGCTATCTGGAGTTGGATTGCGGCAACGTGCAGAAGCAGAGTTTTGCCGAGATTTGGGAAAATTCGAAAGTGTTTCGGAATTTACGAGATTTGAGTAAATACGGCGGCAAGTGCGGCAAATGTGAATTTATCAAAGTGTGTGGAGGTTGTCGGGCACGCGTGTACGAAGCTACGGGGGATTACTTAGCCGAGGAACCGTTGTGCTTGTATCAACCAAAGCAGTGATGCAACATTATTATGTCATACCGGCGAATGAGGCTGTGCTGTAACAATAGAAATTACTATCAACACCGTCATACCGGCGCAGGCCGGTATCCAGAAACATGAATGATGATAAAACAACCGGCTGTATATATTCTGACTAATGAAAGAAATGGAACTCTTTACATAAGTGTGACATCGGATCTTGTCAAAAGGATATGGGAGCATAAGAATAATCTGGTAGAAGGTTTTACGAAACGATATAGCGTTCATCATCTTGTTTGGTATGGACTTCATGAAAACATGAACTCTGCAATTGAACGGGAAAAGAATTTGAAAGAATGGAAAAGAGCTTGGAAGATAAAATTAATTGAAGAAGATAATCCCAAATGGAGTGATTTGTATAACTCAATTTTATAACTGGATACCGGCCTGTGCCGGTATGACGATATTGATGGTTCTTTTTCGGATTATGATACAGTCTTGCTAACCGGAATGACGAAGTAGGATATTTGCATGGATGAGATTGATAAAAAAATACTAAATATTCTGCAAAAAGAATTTCCGCTGGAAGAGCAGCCTTTTTTTATTGTTGGACAGCGTTGCGGCATCAGTGAAGATGAAACGATCAACCGTATCCTGAAGATAAAAGAAGAAGGAATCATCCGCCGGATTGGCGCTGTGTTTGACGGAGCGAAGCTCGGGCGTGTGAGCACGCTTTGCGCCGCGCGCGTGCCCGAAGAAAAAATAGAAAGCTTTGTTCAAATCGTGAACGCCAATAAAAATGTCACGCATAATTACCGACGCAATAATGAATACAACATTTGGTTTACCGTCAGCGCAGCGACTGCCAAAGAGCTGGAAGCGTTTCTGGCAGACGTAAAAGAAAAAACCGACGTTACGGATATTCAGGATATGCGGGCGGTAAGAACATTCAAAATAAACGCATCTTTTGATGTATAGAATTTACAAACCTGATAAAGTGGTGACTCATGACAGAAAAAAATAAAACTCCACTGGTGGCTCTTGTTGACGGCAGTAATTATATCTACCGTGCTTTTTACGCGATACCGCTTTTGACAAACTCCAAGGGTTTTCCCACCAACGCCATTTACGGCTTTACCAACATGCTGCTGAAATTACTGCGCGATCTTGCGCCGGATTATATCGTAATGACTTTTGATCTCAAGGGTCCGACTGCCCGTCATGAAGAATTTGTTGATTATAAGGCAACGCGCAAACCCATGCCTGATGATCTCATCCCGCAGATACCTTTTATCAAGGATGTAGTGCGGGGGTTGTCCATTTCTGTATTGGAAAAGCAGGGAGTGGAGGCGGACGATATTATCGGCACACTTGCACAGCAGGCAAGCAAACGGGGTTGGCGGACAGCCGTCATTTCCGGGGATAAAGATTTGATGCAGTTAGTGGATGAAAACGTCACCATGATTGATACGATGAAAGATAAAACTTATGATGTGGCGGCAGTGAAGGAACGCTTTGGTGTCGGTCCGGACAAAGTGGTGGAGATTCTGGGACTCATGGGCGATACGTCGGACAATATTCCGGGAGTGCCCGGCATCGGTCCTAAAACAGCGCAGAGACTAATCGAAGAATATGGTTCCGTTGAGGAAGTTATAAAAAATTCGGAAAATTTAAAAAACGTCAAATTGCGCGAGACCTTCCGTACTTATGCCGAGCAAGCAAGACTAAGCCATCAGTTGGCCAGCATCCGGAAGAATGTTGAAATTGATTTCGATCTGCGGGATGCGGCAATCAAGGAGCCGGACAAAGAAATTTTGTCCCGGCTTTTCAGTGAATTTGAGTTTTCTTCGCTTCTGCAGGAGATTAAACGCGATACTGAAAAAGTTGCCAAAGAATATAAACAGGTTTTGGACAAGAAAGCTCTGGATGAACTCATCGCTCATCTGCAGAATAGCCATGAGATTTCCTGTGAGGTAGTTTGGGAAAAAAATCCACCAACGGATTTGATTGGTATTGCTATAAGCGACGGTAGTGATGCTTTTTACGTGCCGTTGGGTCACACCAACGCTCATACGCAGTTGCCGGCAAAAGAAGTATTCGTCGCGCTTGCTCCTGTTTTATCAAACAGCAAAATTAAAAAATACGGTCATGATTTAAAAACAACAATGGTTAATCTCAATCAATTGAACTGGGAAGCACCAATAGACGGGGATACCAAGTCGCAGTCAAAAGTATACCGAGGCGGCGAGAAAGAGGCGACGCAGTCGTATAGTACCATACGTCGAGAAGCCGATGATGCTGCCAACAAAGGTAGACGAATGAATGCAACTTGGTATGATGTAATGCTTGCGGCTTACATATTAAATCCGGCTAAAAATTCTTATGAACTTGCCGAATTAGTCTGGGAATATTTGCACGAGCAGGTTTCCACTCCCAACGATGTAGCCGGCGGAAAAGGAAAAACTTATTCACTGGCTTTAGTGCCGGTCGAGAAAATGACCTCCTATGCCGGAGAGAGAGCCGATGCCATTTTTGCTCTTGCTCCGACTCTTACCGCTAAATTAAAAAAAATTAATGCCATCGATCTTTTCCGTGAAGTAGAGATGCCGCTTTTGTATGTTCTCATCGCTATGGAGAAAAAAGGCGTGTTGGTGGATACTTCTCTTTTAAAACAAATGTCGGTGGAACTGGGGCAATTATTATCTATTTCTGAAGAAAAGATATTTCGTCTGGCCGGTGAGAAATTCAACATCAATTCGCCCAAGCAATTGCAAATGATTTTGTTTGAAAAGCTCAAACTTCCTCCGGGAAAGAAAACAAAGGAAGGATTTTCCACCGATGTAGATGTTCTTTCCTACCTGGCGCTAAGCCATGAACTGCCCGCGGAAATTCTGGCTTACCGCTCTTTGTCCAAACTCAAATCCACTTATGTGGACGCGTTGCCCGCTTTGATTAATCCGCAAACCAGAAGGATTCATACATCCTACAACCAGACAGTGACGGCAACGGGAAGGCTCTCCAGCAGCAATCCCAATTTGCAGAATATTCCGATTCGGACGCTAGAAGGCAAAAGAATCCGCCAGGCCTTCATTGCCGCGCCCGATTGCATTTTGATCTCCGCCGATTATTCGCAAATTGAGTTGCGAGTGCTGGCGCACCTGTCGGAAGATGAAGCGTTGCTGGGAGCCTTTTCCTCAGGAGAAGATATTCACAGCCGCACCGCCTCTGACATTTTCGGCGTCTTTCCGCAGATGGTCAATGCCGATATGCGCCGTCAGGCCAAAGTAATAAACTTCGGCATTCTCTATGGCATGAGCGCTTTCGGTCTGGCCAGGGAACTGGGAGTTTCCCTGAAAATTGCCCAGGCCTACATTGACGGATATTTTCAGCGTTATAAAAAAGTGCGTATCTATCTGGATGGAATTCTGGAAGGCGCGCGCCGGGATGGTTTTGTCTGTACTCTACTGAATCGCCGCCGCTACCTGCCGGAATTGAAAAGTAAGATTCCTTCTGTGCGGCAATTTGCCGAGCGCATGGCAATCAATACTCCTATTCAAGGAACCGCTGCCGATTTAATTAAAGTGGCTATGGTCAACATCGCTAATTTACTGGAGAAGAAAAATCTTGCCGCTCGTTTAATTATGCAGGTGCACGATGAACTTGTTCTCGAAGCGCCGGTAAAAGAAAAAGAAGAAGTAATGGCGCTATTGAAAAAAGAAATGGAGGAAGTAATCAAACTCAAAGTGCCGCTGAGAGTGGAAATTGCCAGTGGGAAGAACTGGGACGAGGCACACTAGCAGGGCTGTTGAAAAGTAAATATTTCTTCCTGTAAGTGTCAAAATCAAGTTTCAATAGCAGATTGAAGATTACAATCGAAAAGAATCAAAAAATGGCTGAACTCTAACTTTATATGTGGTACAAATATCAGAGATATGTCAAAAAATTTAATGACAGGAGACTATGTGACGTAGAATTTAAAAACTGCATTGCCACTTGCAATTTAGAAGGCGATTTTTCATCATCATGGCATTTTGATGGTCTCAGTCTGGCAAATAATAAAATACACATTAATTAACATAGTCTACCACACAGAATGTTATGATGTAGCTAATGAAACTTTTAAAAATACTAAAAAGGTTATTTAGGCCTCGGCTGCATCCCCGTTTTTATTCTGATAAAGGGGTATTGGTGGTAATCGAACCCTATACCGCCGAAGGAAGAAAAGTGCAGATGCTGGATATTAATGAGGGCGGTTGCGCTTTTATCTATAACGGTTCTAAGGAAGAGCTGAAAGAATCGGGTCTTCTCAACCTTCAGTTTGAAGATATTCCCTATCTTGAACGCGTAAATTTCGTTACCAAATCGGACAATCTTCTTTCCGATTCCAATGATAAAGAAGAACAGCTCCGAAGAAGAGGTGTTGAGTTTAAATGGCTGGGTGTTTTCGACCGGAAAAAGCTCAAGGAGTTTATCAAACAAAATGCCATTGCCCGTACATAATAATCTTTTCCAATTATTTTTCCGGTAGCGATTTTAAATGTGGATTATTTTTATAACTATCCTGAAACAAGCATAGTAATAGTTAAACAGGATAGCTTCCTGTAATCCTTATTTTTCAATTTTATAATTTCATGCTATGTTCCAACCAGTAATCGTTAAACAATTCTTCTTTATTTAAAGTTTTATAAAGCAATTTTGCGTCTTTTGTAATATTAGCACTGATCCATATAAACACTTTTGGGCTGAGTAATGATACGAAATCATACAGAAGTGTTTCATTTGAAAGGGGCTATATATGAAAAAAGAGAAATCCAGTGAAACAGCCATGCAGATGGCTCTTTCTAGAGCAATAGAGTCTTTGAAAACAGAGAAAGAACGTATCTGCTATGATCCATTAGCAAAAGACTTTATAACTCTAAAATATAAGATCCTTATTCAAAATAAACTATTAAGGAACAGTGTAGTAAAAATCATAGATCAGCTTTTTATAGGTCATCATTACTATGTCATTGCTCGTACAAGATATATTGATGATTTTTTACAAGAATGTTGTGCCAATGAAATTCAGCAGATAGTTATAATGGGAGCAGGTTTTGATTCCAGAGCATACAGATTTGATGATCTTAAAGAAATAAAAGTTTTTGAGGTTGACCACCCGGCTACAATGGCAATAAAGAAAGAGAAAATACAAAAGGAACTAGGTTCATTACCCAATCATGTAGTTTATGTGTCCATCGATTTTCTTAAAGAAAAACTCAGTGATAAATTGGTACAGTGTGGTTATAATAATAATTTGAAGTCATTATTTATATGGGAAGGTACAACACCCTATTTGATCCCGGAATCTGTAGACGAGACGTTAGCTTTCGTATCATCAAATTCGGGCAAAGATAGTTCCATAATATTTGATTATATTCTCAAATCAGTTGTTAATGGAACTTGTGATTTAGAGGGAGCAAAAAATGAGTTTGAGAAAATGAATAAAACAAGTGAGCCTCTTACTTTTGGAATTGAGAAAGAAAAAATAGAGTCCTTCTTAGTAGATAGAGGTTTTCAAAACGTCAAAGACGTTGGCTCTGAATATCTAAAGGAACTATACTTTAAAGACCAGCATAGGAACAGAAAAATTAAACCATGGTGGAGAATAGTACATGCAACCACCAAGTCTTAAAAAGTAAGAGATAAATGGAATAGATAAATGCCCCTTGAAATTAAAAGGTGACATAAATAGCCCGACAATAAAACCCACCTGACCTATGGGACGTGCTTTTTCCAGCGGTTGCAATAAGTTTATTACGTTTACCATAGTTTTCATTTCCCAATAGGACGGGTGATTTAAACGTTGCACCTTTTAAACAG
>CAVQCU010000201.1:0-3356 GCA_963710995.1 uncultured delta proteobacterium | reverse complement strand
TTCCGGAACCGAAAAGCGGCACCTTTTTTCGCACCAGCGCCAAAAGAGCAGCATCGTTCTCGAAGTTGGTGTCCACCGCCCTTTTTAAATCAGTAAAAGAAATTTTCTTATCATCATACACTAGCTTTTTGATTACCATGAGCGAATCGGTCACATCCGCAAGACCGATTATGGCGGTGCCGGAGCTGTTGTATTTCGCGCCACCCTTTGTTACGTCCATGCCCTTATGAATACAATCGCCGATGAGCGACGAGAGAAGCGGCGTAGGTCGCAGATATTGGTGAGCCTCAGCCAGCATGTGGTTATATTCGATGGACTGGTCGATGATGAATTTGAACTGCTCCGTGAAAGCGCCGAAAAAATCATCGAATGTTTTAAAATCGCCGCGCTCCACGAAACCGGTATCGGGCCCCAGCTTCCAGTTGGTGAGCGGGTGTCTACCGTTGTTCATGGCCATCTCGAGAGCGGCCACCATATTCATCATCTGCATATTGGTATGACCGATATGTTTGCCGGATAATGTCGGTTCAACACATCCTGTGGCAGACCAGTTGCGGATATCGTGAATATCATAATTCATCTTAGAAAGAGAAGAAATAATCGCGGCGTCGTTATGCATGGACGGCGTGGCGACAGTGATAAGGTTTACCTCACAAAGCCGTTTAAGATAAGTGTCACTGTTGACGCCGGGCATAAAACGCGCATTTACATTGGGGTCGCGGATGGAGAGCATTTCGGTAACCTTTAGGAAAATATACGTCATGTCGTTAACGGCGTCTTTACCTTCGGGAGTGATCCCGCCTAAAGTTAGGGCCTGATCTGAAGAACTGCCCCCGAAATAGAAGTTGGCCAGATCGGGTGTAAGCGGGAAATGATCGGTACAACGCATATAGAAGTGGCCAATAAGTTCCATAGTATTATTTATATATGCTTCACGTTCGCTTTTAGATTTTATTTTTTCCATATCCGCTGTAAAATATGGCTGAAGCCACTGATCAAGCCTTCCCAGCGAAAGTCCTGCGTTCATGCTTTCCATATGGAGCCCTACCCAGGTGATCCACATGGAGTTAACAGCCTCGTCAAGAGTGCGAGCGGGCTTCTCCACTACCTGCGCGCATATTGACGCGAGATTCTCAAGTTCTGCCCGGCGCCCCAAATCATTTTCCGCCGCGGCATCTTTCAGGGCTTGCCTCGACAGGTTTTTCGAATAGGCCATAAGCCCTTCCAGGCAAAGTATCATTGCCTCGAGTGTCGCCTTTCTCTCAGGGCTTACCTCCATTTCCAATTCTGTTTTTATTTCCGCGATAATCCCCGATGTGCCCAATCGCATGATTTTAGGAAAATCCGGTATGGTGTGTGATATCGTCGCCACCTTCCAGTTGAAATAAAGCGCGAAACGTTCGTCGATCTGCTGACATAACGGGTTATTGTATTTTCCCCGCACCCACTCGCGGAAGTTTCGCTTTATCCAGTAGGGAAATATCTCGTTATGGAGGAGTTCGCGGGTTTCTTCAGATATGTCGAAGGGATTGTATGTGCGGTACGGCATGGTGATGAGCTCATTCCAGATGATCACGGCGCTACCTTCAGGGTATAGGGGACAGCCGATTTTTTTGCTGGTAGTGGTCCCGGCAATGAGTGAACCCTCACCAATTTTCGGCTCACGGTTTTCCATAAGATATTTGTACGCCAGCGCCTTGCGGGTCACGGGAATCCAGGGATGCCCGCTATTGTCTGTTTCAAAGCCGTTTTTTCTGTGCCACTCCGTGAGGAGGCGGGGTATCTCCGGGCACACCTCTGGTTTTTCGGTGAGGTGAATGTCGAGAAATTTTTTGAGACGCGGAAAATTATCGATGCTGTAGTCAGGAAGATAGGGATCATCGAGATATTGTACGCCCCGATCCAGTTGCACACATCTGAGTCGTGATTTGCTCAGTGAGGAAAGCTCATCGCTCAACTTCCTGCGGGCGTTAGGGGCTTTTTTTAACAAGCCTTTCCTGGCCTTATTCCTCTCTTTTTCCATGGCCGTTATCTGTTTTTTCCAGATAAGCAGGGAAAGAAGAAAAGCGAAGAGGTTAAGATAGGAAATGCTTCCATCAACCCTTGCCTCATTCTTGAGGATCATGTAAATCTGGTCAGTTGCCGTTCCGCCCAGCAGTTTTCTCACCGCGTTATCGGTGCGGAAACGTATCACCGCATTAGCGTTATCGGGTATGCTACGCATAATGGAAACCACACCTTTCCGAAAAACGATGCCTGAAAGTACAGAACCGTTTTCAGTGCGGATGCCGAAGGTGAAATCCAGCGGGCCATCTGATGTTATAAGATATTTTTTCAGTGCAGACCGGTGATTGAAATTCGCGGCCATTATCTTCAGAAGCGCGTGCAGTATCAATCCCGTCGGAGAGAGTCTTGTTTTATCCGCGATTTTGGTGTGACTTAGCATTATCCGTTCCTCCTTTTTTTGGAACTATTTATTAATGACTTTTCAATTATCAGATGATGGTAGCGTTCGCAGATATCAGCTATAAGACGTTTAATCAGAGGTTCCTTGCGTTTCTCAATTTCGCGCAGGAGCCTGCTGTTCAGGAGACTTACGATGCCGTTGAGTTCTGTCCAGAGTTTTATGGTTAGGTAACGTGCCTTCGCGTCCGATATCTTCAGATATTCGGCAATCCCCTGCGCAATGAACAGAAAAGTCTGGATGGACTTTTCCTTTTCACGGCCGGCCACCTTCTCCAGCGGGGTGCCAATACAGTCGAGGAATTTGGGGACGTCGCGGCTGATGAACATAATCTCGTAATAATCAGGATTACGGATGCCGAAACGCACGTATTCGCCCATCGCTGCGCACAGTTTTTCATAAGGATCGTCCTTTGTCTTATAGGTTTCGGCAATGGATTCAAAGAGTAGTTCGAAACCCCGGATACGGATGAAGAAGTAGAGCTCGTCTCTGCTGGCGTAGTAATTGTAGATAGTGGTAGCGGTAACGCCAAGCCGTGAGGCAATTTTTCTCATACTCAGTTCAGAGAATCCATGTTCAATGATGAGATGAAGGGCAGCATCAAGTATTTCCTGTCTAAAGACATTGACCTGTTGTGGTGTTCGAGATATTCGGGGCATGGATTATCTCCAGTAAAATCTATTAGTACAATTAGAAAATAACAGTGTTAAGATAACAGCGTTATTTTTATTTGTCAATAGAATATTTTCGCGATCATATTCTTTACAGAGGCAAGTCAAAAATATCGTCTGATCCCTGCGGAAATAACATTTATTTTACTCGCATCTATCATAAAGAAAGTTGTAAAATTTAGTTTATTGGTTATATCTACTACTGGTCAGAGGTGGACGGT
>CAVQCU010000200.1:0-4383 GCA_963710995.1 uncultured delta proteobacterium | reverse complement strand
TCTCTCTCTCTCTCTCTCTCTCTCTCTCTCTCTCTCTCTCTCTCTCTCTCTCTCTCGCTCTCTCTCTCTCTCCCTCTCTCTCTCTCTCTCTCTCTCTCCCTCTCTCTCTCTCTCTCTCTCTCTCTCTCTCCCCCCGCCCGCCCGCCCCCCCCCTCTCTTCTCTCTCTCTCTCTCTCTCTCTCTCTCTCTCTCTCTCTCTCTTCTCTCTCTCTCTCTCTCTCTCTCTCTCCCTCTCTCTCTCTCTCTTCTCTCTCTCTCTCTCTCTCTCTCTCTCTCTCTCTCTCTCTCTCTCTCTCTCTCTCTCTCTCTCTCTCTCTCTCTCTCTCTCTCTCTCTCTCTCTCTCTCTCTCTCTTTGTTCCGCTTCCACGATGCGGCTTCTGCCGGGATCTGCCGTACCGCTGGCTTCCAATTTCATCTCTTCTTCCAGGACCCTGGCACGTTCTGCATAGATTCAGGTGTCATGACCTGTTCTGGATGTCCTGAGCCGTGGCCTCTTCAACAGTGTATCCCCGCATACGCATGATGGAAGGGCTGACAAAGATAAATTTCAGATTCATGTCCATGATCATTATGACATCCGCCATGTTATTCAACACCCAACGGTACTTCTTTTCGCTTTCCCACAACGCTTTCTCTGCCTTCTTATGTTCAGTTATATCACGAATATTGCATTGGACTAATTTTGCCCTATCAACAAGATATATCTCTGTATCTATATTTTGCCCGAACTTTGTTTCCACCCTTACATTGAATAATTAATAATGCCGCTCTTGTTCAAATTTTGCATTGTCGTTCGGAAATTACTCTTATCGATCATAACACCGATGTCCTGAAGCGTATTCCCGATGCTCTCCTTTTCGGTGTAGCCCAACAACTTTTCGGTGGCCGGATTCGCCTGGGTTATCTTCCCTTCGCGTTTTTCTAAAAGGACTATTCCATCACTTGCAGTTTCAAAAAGACGCCTATACTGCTTTTCGGAATCTATTAATAAACTTTCCAGTTGCTTGTGCTTGGTGATATCCTCTATGGCCAGGAGGATGATCCGCTCTTTCCCCAACGCTCTTTTAATTTGCCGGGCATTCAAAAGCATGATGCGCTTGCCAATGGTGGCAAAGTCGTGTTCAACCTCATAGTTGTCAAAGGTTGTCTTTTCGGGAAGGATGTTTTCCAGAAGTTCCCGCAGTTTGGGGATATTCCACTGATCATCTCCCAGGTTATAAATAAGTTGTCCCACGGTCTCTTCAGGTTTTACCTTGAAAAATTCATAGAATGAACGGCTGGCTGTTACCACCCTTAAATCCTGATCCAGAACGATTAAGGGTTCACGCACGGTGTTGATGATGTTCTCGGCGTATTCGCTGGCTTCATTTAAAGAAGCCCTTTTTTGAATCATGGTCTGCTTTGTTTTGGATTGACCTTTCATCGGATTACTCCCCCCCCCGTGTACTGAAGTGATCAGATAGGTTGAAAAATTAACCAATGACTGCCATGACCGCTTGAGGGTTCTTAATCATAGTCATATGAATCCATCTTACTGATAATATGCGCTTATTCTTATACTATGTCAATGAAATATTGCGCCTCTATATGTAAGGTGTAATGCTGCTATTTATCGTAGGGCGTAAATTTTGTTTATTACGAATTGAAATCTTGCATTTTCATCAAGATTGACGATTTGCGACTTACAGGAAGTAAGAAACAAAAAATTTCAATTACCGATTTTTCAAAATTTATGAACAGGCGGATTTGCTGATTACACCTTATCCTCAATATTATAGTATAAATAATATTGAGGATTATCGATTGAAAGCAACATTACTTTCAGAAAAAGCCAACAGATATTCATGGCCGCAATCTTTGCAATTCATACGGGCAAAGCCATTGGTGCAGAAAACGAGATTTAAAAGGAACACGGCCGTGATCCTTTTATTTGAGTGGCCATTCGCTGCGCGCCTGTAAGACTTCCTTAAAAGCACTCAGCGCTTCATTTACCGCAGGCATGCCGGCATAGGTCGCCGTCTGGAAAAAAATTTCGATAAGCTTTTTGGGATCACAGCCGACATTTAACGCAGCGTTGGCGTGGACTTTTAGCTCGTCTCTGGCCTTGAGCGCCGCCAGCATGGCACAGGCCGCCATCTGGCGCTCCTGAATGGTCAACACCTCCCGCGAATATAAATTGCCGGTTATAAAACGGGAAAAATCATTGGCCAATTTTGGGTCGAACTCGCACCATAACGTATAGGGGCGGTCCAGTTTCGCGCCGCCGGAAAAGAGTTTTTCTGCTGTTTTTTGCGTTCTTTCTTTGATCTGTTGGTCGTCCATTTTGATCCTAGTATTATTTGACGATAAATATGTCTCTTTTGATAAGAACTTCCTTTCTGTGAGGGTAAGTATAGGAAGGTTGGTCTTGTATGTCAATGAAATCTTGTAGCGTAAACGCTGTTTATTACAGATTGAAAGAAAGTATATCCGTTAAAAATCTTAAATGCTCACTTACAGGAAGTAAGTGATTATTTCATTCCCCTGCAAAGTCTCAGTAATGGACAGTTTTCAGAATTGAGGATTATTGGTGGAACTATTCATAAAAAAGACAGAGCCATTTCTAGCCCTGCCTTCCTCTTACATGGTAAGAACCATGAGTATAAAAAGTTCAGCGGTCACCCTTCCAAAAATATAATAACAAGTATATGACAATAATTGCATCCATAATAGTGGCACCTTGGAAACCTGCGGAGAATGAATGGTTGATGTTGAAGAAATAAAGGTAAACCATAAAAGTTTTTTCAATGCCGCTGTAAATCAGGATAGGCATACGCCATGAAACTTTGAACGCAGATATAATCATGAAGATGCCCATCAATAACACCATCATACCCCAATGCTGGACGAAGATGGTATAATCTTCGACAAACGGCAATTTTGCAACGGTCTCTACGGAAAATCTGGGTAAAAATGCATAAAGACCTGCTGCGCAAGTGCCCAGTCCGGCAATGACTAAAAAAGGTTTGATGGTTTTGTCTATGAAACTTTTCATGGATAGCCTCCTTTAATGAATTACTTGTTAGTAGCAATAAATTTAGGATAATCTAAACAAAAAATCCCTCCTCTTTTCACAAACGGGGTTTCAATAATCTCTCCACGGCATTCCCCTTATAAAAATGGTTCAGATTAGTTGTTAACCTTTTGATGATTCCCTTCGCAATTTGCAGTCTTATGGCTGTGTTGAAAATTAATATTACATCACGCCCCTGTTTTTCGCTATCTGCATCATTTGGTCCATGCCTGTCGCTGGGGGTATACGTCTGTTAGCATCGGGCTTTGGAATAACGCCGATCGCATCTGATGGACATTTGGTAACGCACAAACCACAGCCTATGCAGTGGTCAAGATTGACCTGAGCGACACCGTCTTTATTCATGGTAATTGCCTCCATCTGGCAACGATCCAGGCATATTTCACAGCCGGTGCAGTTTTCTTCGTTTATTGCGGATTGGTAATTAGAAAAAACGAGTTCTGCCGGTTTGGGGAATTTTTTCACCGCTCCGAGAATAGCACAGCAGTCGCCACAGCAATTGCACATCCCCATAGGGTTCTGTGAGGTGGCAGGCTGGGTTACAAGTCCCGCTTCTTGCGCTTTTCTCAATATGCTGACTGCTTCTTCAACATCTACCCTTCTTCCAAGGTTGTTTTCTATATAAAATCGTGCCATGGATCCGAACACAAAACAGGCATCGATCGGTTTATCGCAACCTTTGCCTATGCTTTTATATCCCTTCCGGCAGACGCATTCGGAGACGACGATAGTATCATTTTTCTCAATGATCGCGACCGCATCATCAAACGCCGCCACGTGGTGTTCAGGAACAATGGACTTCTCTACAGGGATAGTGCGGAGGAAAAGACCGTCAACCCCAGCTATGGCCTGATTCATTCGCTGGTCTAAATACTTCACCATCAAATCTCCCATTTCGCGATCAAAGCGTTTGATATAAAACTCTATCAGACCATGCATGAAGGGAACTGCCCCGTATTTGACCGATTCCCCCTTTCTGACCCTGAAAAGAAGTCCGCGCTTTGCCATGTCTTCAAGCTGTCCGGCTACTTCTTCAACCGGACTTCCCAGCCGCTGCGCAACTGATTTTGGTTCTTCCAACATAGGCGACATGTTGAGAAACATCTCCGCATCCTTTTGATTGAACAGCTTTTTCAATATAGTTATTTCAATTCCCGTCTCTGTCGCGGGAAATCCCATGGAATACATATCAAGCCTTTGCTGTAATCTGCGAAAAATATCTTCCGACATTGTCGTGACCCTCCATTTTAAATTTGACTTGCTTAAAATACTTGTACCACAAGTCAAGTTAGAGTCCAGCCTTTTTTGA
>CAVQCU010000199.1:0-10551 GCA_963710995.1 uncultured delta proteobacterium | reverse complement strand
CAGTAGACGCAACATTTGCAGCAATCCAGAAAGCACTTAAGAAAGGTAACACTGTCACACTTGTGGGTTTTGGAACATTTGATGTTAAGAAAAGAAAAGCCCGCACTGGCAGGAACCCCCAGACAGGAGCTGTTCTTAAAATAGCAGCAAAGAAGGTTCCCGTATTTAAAGCAGGGAAAGGTTTGAAAGACATCCTATCTTGATTCCTGTCAAGAGAAAAGATTGCATTTTAAAAAAGTAATAATTTCCATCAATTAAAGTATTGGCCTTTTTTTAGATACACGTCTGCCCTTGGCCTGACAGGCAGACGTGATGTTTTAAGTTCCCTGGTGCCCACCGTAAGTGCACTTTAAATCTCATCGTTATCAGTATCCGGTATTTGCCGCAGCTTGCGGCAACACCCATCATCCCTTATCCAGATTTTAAAGTAAGTGAGCGGCTCTTCATTGTCTTTCCCGAGGTCCATCGGCCTCAACGCAGTTGATCGAGCTCGCTTCAGGGGAAAATATATTTCGTTATACCTGACTCAAATATCGAATATCGAAAGCCTCCTGTTTTTTCATTAGAGTCCATGCAATAATCAAAAGCTTGGCCGATAACTTGACCCAGCGCTTAGTTTTGATGCCTTTTTCTTTCTCCCGTCCTTGCAGCTGTTCAGCAAAATACGCCATGAAGTTTTTATTCCGGGTCGTGGCAATCCAGGCCGCCTGATATAAAGCATATCGTAAATCCGCTTTTCCCTGCTTGGAAATCACTGGCACGGCATTTTTTGATGTTTTGCCGCTGCGATTTGCGCTGAGGTCCAGCCCTGCTGTTTTCAGCACTTGTTTCTGATTGAAAAACCGATGCGGGTTTCCCAAAGCGCCCAAAACCTTGGATGATACATCAGGACCAAAACCGGGAATGGTCAGCAGGCAGGAATATTCCCGGAACTGTTGGCAAGTCCCTTCTATTTTATCCTCTGTTGCTTTGATCGCTTTCCGGATATACCGCAATCCCTCCACCATGATTTTCGCGTCAAAATTGGCGCCTTCGCCCATCTGGCATCCAATAGATGCAATCGCCAGCTTCTTAATGTCGTCTAAACGCTTTTTCTTCGCCAAGGTTTGTTTGCCGGATGATACGATGGTTTCAAACTGGTCATTTTCAAGTCCCGCTATTTCCGAAGGGTCCAAGCACCAGCGGACAATGGCTTCGGTCTCCGCATATCCGCTATAACGGTCTAATTCCGGAAAAAACTGGGCGATTAGCTGATTGCGTATCCGAACCTGGTAACCGTGCTCCTGCTTCCGAAGTTTACGTTTGAGCATCAGCAGATCACGAAGATCCCGAATCCCCATGACCGGGTATTCATAAAACTGGCACTTGCCCTGGGATATCAAGTCGGCAACATTGGCGGCGTCTTTATCGTCATGTTTGTCCCATCTTCCGTCCAAAAGTCCTCTGTTGCGTTTGACAGACACTCCGGAAACCAAAACCACCATCTTTGCACATCGGATTAGATGCTCTCCAAGCGGCTTGTGGTAATTCGCTGTCGGCTCTAATCCAAAGACAACCTTCTTGAGCTTATGGGTTACTTGAATCGCTTTGGTCTGATCCAGCAACTTGTTAAATCCCTCTATTGTGTTGTCAAAGATCAATCGCCTTAACAATGTCTTTCCCGTTGCCGTTCCGAAAAAAGCATGGTGTTTGTCCTTGGCGACGTCGATCCCTACAATCAGATAATCGTTTGACCCTCTAACTTCTTTTCTGAATTGACGAAATTGTTCCAGCCTGCTATCGTCTACGCAACCACACATGGGAGACCTCCTATTTTTGAGTTTAAGCTTGAGCGAGCTTTATTTCTCATTAACAGGAGGTTTCTTTTTTGGGCAGATTATATTATAATTTTTTCTTTGCCACGCTTGGGAGTCTACCCATTGGTATTGGATGATATAACGCAGTTAAATAGATCGGACTATTCATCATGTTCATTGAGCCGTTTCATGATTAGGTGGGACGGCTTAGAGATGAATTAGTGATTGAAATAAATTAATGCTGACACTTTTTCAATTGAGTCAGATGCAACTATTCATGTTAAAATTTAACCACCATGACAGGACATTTTGAACCTTGTACAACTTTATCTGCAACGCTGCCCATAAGACGTTTCAGAATCCCTGTCTTTCCATGAGATGCAATAACAATTAAATCAATCTTCTTCGCTTTCTGTTCACTCAATATTACTTCAGAAGGAACACCCTTCTTTACATCAAAAATAACTTTTATCTTCTTAGTCTTGATAATAACATCGGCTTCTTTTTTCAGCTTGTCTCTGGACGCCTTGATACTGTCATTCTCAAGTTGTTTGACAACTGCATAATCGATACAGTAATCAAATTGATGGATTTGCTCATCGATAACATGTAAGAGATAGATATTGGTATCATTCTGAGTTGCAATATCTACAGCTTTTTTTAATGACGCATCTGCATATTTTGAAAAATCAGTCGGAACAAGGATGTTCTTTGGTGCAAACATAATCTTTCCCCCTTTTTTATTATTACAATATAAAATTTTGTTCTATAAAATTTTTTTAGCCATTATGTGACGGAAAGTCAATATTATGAATATAAATATTTTATTGATAACCAATCGAAAGCTTGTATATCTCCCGACATCTAATTTTTATTAATAACAGGAAGTAATTATTAATCTAAAAAATTAATTATTTTGATTTCATTATGGAAGGATGCTCTCTTTTTATTTATTTAATTGATGTATAGGCCGGAGTTCAGGCCTAAGGAGCTGCAGGATCGGCTGGCTCTTTCTTCACTCCGAACCACTTCTTGCGAAGATCCTTGACAAGTTGCACGCCCTCTGGCCCGGCCATCCAAATGCCTAGGCCCAACATTATCCAGGAAAGGATGTAGACACCTACGCCCAGACCCACCCCGAGTGCAGGTTGTCCAATTTTCACGCCTATGGCAGCCGCTAGGGCCCCGCCCCCGTAGCCGAACGGCGTGTTGACAACCAGGAAGAACACGCCTATCTTGAACCGCAGGCTGCGCTTCGGCTTCACCGTTTCATTTCTCGTTGCCGGTGTTTCATCCATTATTGGTGCTCATCACTCTTCGCGACAGCTTGACGCCGCTACGGTTGTTCAAACGTTTAGATCAAAGAAAGCGATCCACAAATTGCCTAGACTTGACAACCCGTACCTTTCCGAACGCCCCAACCTTTAGAAGGAGCTTATCTTTGATAAGACATTGTTTTCTTGTAGACAAAATATAGGAAAGTTACTTTTGTATGTCAATTATTTTTATAGTAAACATTACCAATTGAAATGTCGCATGAATGGGCTGAATTAGAAAAACAACTTTACAGGAAGTAAGAAATAAAATCCCGCTTTCCTAACTGTCAAAATTGTTTTTTTTACCTTAATTTCAGTAATGGGCAGTTGAAAGAATTGAGGATTACTATTTGAAACCCTCATGCCGACCAGTCGGCACAAATCCCCCATATTTTACCAACTTGTTTTTTTCTCTTTATTATGGCAAAGTGCCAAGCAGAAGAATTCCATTTCCTGTTAATTTTTATGCATAAATTTTTCATCTCATTCAACTGAAAGGAGGGAATCAATCATGAACATTGTAGAAAAGCAATTGTCCACCATACTTTCTCGCAACTGGTGGGTGCTACTGTTGCGCGGCCTCATCGCCATCGCGTTCGGCATCCTGGCATGGCTCCAACCTGGGATCTCGCTCGCGGCGCTGGTATTGCTCTTCGGCGCATACATCATGGTGGACGGAATCCTCGGGGTCTGGACTGCCATTACGGGACGCAAGGAGCACGAAGCCTGGTGGGTACTGCTCCTCTGGGGGCTAGTCGGCATTGGCGTTGGAATCCTGACTTTTTTGGCGCCCGGTGTCACAGCACTCGCGTTGCTGTTCTTCGTCGCAGTCTGGGCGATCGCCACAGGTGTTCTCGAGATCTTGGCCGCAATCCGTCTGCGCAAAGAGATTAAGGGCGAATGGTTACTCATTATCAGCGGCCTTATATCGGTAGTGTTCGGCTTCCTCCTCATGGTTCAGCCGGGAGCAGGAGCTATCGCCCTGCTATGGCTGATTGCGACATATGCAATAATCTTCGGCGTTATTCTGGTGATTCTGGCGTTTAAGGCGCGTACCTTCGGTAAGAAGCTTGCACGCTCATAAAACCGAATAACAGTGTAGTAGCGTAGCAAGCACCCTGTTTTAAAGTGTGATGGCATGGAGAATTTATTGAAACCATGCTTCTCCCAAATAATAATTATGGGGACTGGAATCCCGAAAAATTCATTTTAAAGGAGGACGGATTTTATGAAAAAAAGTTTATTGGTAGTAATGGTATGTTTAGCATTTATGGCATTCATCTTTGGTTGTAAGTCAGAGACATCAAATCAGGCCGAAGCTCCCAAACCGGTTGTGGCGCCTGATGCAACGCCAACTTCCGTTCCACCCGCGATTGCAGGCGGAACGGTCCTCGGTATCTCGGTTTCCGAACTTGTGGCAGTGGTCAATGGGTGGAGCATCAAGAAACAGATCCTGGGAAAGGATGTTTATAACGACAAAAGCGAAAAGATCGGCAAGGTCGATGACCTCATCGTCAGCTCGGACAAGGCAATCTCCTATGCTATCATAGGTGCCGGCGGCTTCCTGGGGGTTGACAGGCAAGACGTAGCCATTCCCGTTAATCAGTTTAAAATCGCTGACGGAAAGCTGATGCTTCCCGGTGCCACCAAGGACGCCATCAAGGCAATGCCTCCATTCAAATATGCCAAATAGGACCGCCGAATAATCATGAAAAAATGGCTTGTGGTGATATGGACCTCCATATCGCCGCAAGCCGCTGCCGCTCCACGTTACTTTGTTTTGATACGTAATCCTCAATTCTTACGCTGATCTCCCACTGAACAGTTGTAGGTGCAATCAATAGTTCTGACGGTTCGGAAATCGGATTTTTATTTATTACATCCTGTTATCCTCATATCGCCAACTGTGACTAAAATGCAATATTTCTACCTGAAATAAACAGAATTAATGCGTAAGGAGCAACACAAACTCTCATGTTTTGCGGCCAATATTGCCTTGACATGCATGACCGTGATTCCTATAATTTATCTAAGAAAAAGAAAGTTTTTTTACAATTAAAAACAATTAATGTCACGCGGAGGTGATGATATGTTTACTTTCAGTACAGACGTTAGTTCGGTTTTAGTGTGGCTTGTTTGGATTGCAGTATTCTCTGATTTCTTTTCCAGACATCCCCGAGGCATAGAGTGCACCGATGATGGCACCCATACTGGTTCCTGCAATAATGCTCGGCTTGATGCCCAGGTCATCAAGAGTTTCCAGGACAGAAATATGCGCCAATCCCCGAACTCCTCCTCCCAAAGCCAAACCTATTTTCATATCTTTAACTCACTAATTGGTACTGAAATTTTAAAGTATAATACTCTTAATACAGATGGATTGTTTAACGATTACCGTTTGTAACCTAGCATAAAATAAAAAAAATTAGAAATGAGGATTACAGGAAGTTATCAATAGCAATCCCGACCCTCTTTATTTACCATCCACCATCTTCTTTAATTCCCTTCCCACCTTGAAAAACGGCGATCTCTTCGGTTTTACATTCACGGCATCTCCGGTGCGGGGATTCCTTCCTTTATAAGCTTTATATTCCCGAACAGTAAAGCTCCCAAATCCTCTGATCTCAATTCTGCTGCCACTTTTGAGGGTATTTGTAAAACCATTAAACATAAAATCAACTATCTCCGTTGCCTGTGTTTCTGTCAGATTTTTCTTGGTTGCGAGTGCTACTATCAAATCCGATTTATTCATACCAAACTCCTTATATGAATGTTTTACAATGTTTGTTTGCCCACCTAATCAAACCGTTCTCTGATACACACCACCAGCGTTTCCAAATCACTTTCTTGCAATTTCAACAAAAAATCCGAATCAGCATCTGTCTTTAGTAATTTTTTGATGATTTCCTTCTTTCTTGTAAGTGGCTTTTTTTATCCCAGTTTTCTCACGGGCCAAGTGCCAAGCAAATGGGCAGTTATTGGCTGTGCTGACGTGGCCTTTCAACCTTGTCCTGATACTGCACTTAGTTCGACCCGCGTAAAGATGTTTGCCGTGTTCGGAGAATAGGTAAACACCACCGACCGGACAATTGCTAGGAGTCGTATCGACCGTTACAGGCGGCATAGAAATCAGATCTTGATACTTTTTATGGAGCCCATCTATAAGAGTTATAAAATTATTGTCCATATTCCTATTCCGGTTAACATACGGCTCACACAGAACCGATTTTTTCGGCGATCCATTACAGCTTATGCTTAGCAGTTAATCGCTTTTCAATCTTGAGAAGTCTTTCACCAAATATTTCTCGAACTGCTTCTTGCAATACTCGACAGATTGGCCAGTGACTTTGTCCTTCCTCTTCCCGTTAAAACAGATACTTCTTTTACCCACATTTTTTCCTGTCTTGTTCTGGACAGATTCTTTGACGAACTCTTCGGAAGACATAATCCAAGTTAATCCCAGTCTTTCCGCATAAAATACAAACCAATAATTTTCCCTTAATTCATGAGGGATTGCAGCAAAGAGTGCGGCATCCCCATAAATTACATCATTAGATCTCGCCTTAATTTGTACCGTCACAAATGAACCGTCAGTTCGGCGAATAACGGCATCAATCGCATCATCATCAACAAGAGGGACATAGACATCCAAGCCCTCTTTCAACATCAGGCCAATGATCCAGTATTCGATACGTTTTCCAAATCCAGCAGAATACCTAAACGTTTTTGTCATTCATTCCTCTACCAACAATTAATATATGAACTTCGTTTTTTCGATAATTGGGATGTCATGATAACACTATTTATTTTTTTTAAAAGATAAAAATACACAGCTTTATTTATTACGGATTGAAGTCTCACATCGGCGGCTGCACTGAAGCCATCGTTAATCAAATAGACAATGCAAAATCAGAAATACTTATCCAGGCATATTCCTTTACATCAGCGCCAATTGTAAAAGCTATAGTAAATGCCCACAAAAGAGGAGTCCATGTAGAAATCATCCTGGACAAATCCAACAAATCAGAAAAATACAGTGCTGGAGATTTCACTGCTCACATGGGAGTGACTACCTATATAGATTCCCAACACGCCATCGCCCATAACAAGATAATAATCATTGATAAAGAAACTGTAATAACCGGAAGCTTTAATTTTACCAAAGCTGCGGAAGAAAAGAATGCGGAGAATTTATTGATAATCAAAAATAAGAAATTGGCAGAGATTTATATTGATAACTGGTATAAGCATAAGGAACATTCCGAGAAGTATGAGGGAAAATAAAAAGAGGCGGCATTATGGGTAAAAAATTTGGTCTTTCCTTTTCATGGAAACGTGCAGTCGGAATTTCTGATTTGAAAAACAAATTCTATCTGAGGAGAGTTCATGAAAAAAATTACTGCAATCATTTTTTTAGTTTTAAGTATTATTACCATTCCTGCTTTTGCATTTAATGTTGTAGCTTCTGATGACCCATTCAATGATTATTGGCAAAATCAACAACGACAACAGCTTCATCATCGAGAAAAAGTGATGCACATAATAACCATCGATTCTAATGATAGCACAGTGAGAATACAATGCGGGGATGAGATTCAGCTAAAGCTTCAAGAGAATCAAACAACAGGGTATAGCTGGCATTTTGACGAACTTGGCTACGAAATAGTTTCCGAAAGGCTGGAGAGAAAAAGTGATCTTATCGGTTCTCCTGCTACACATATTTGGATATTCAGACCAATATTTCTGGCTGAGAACGTTATAAAGATGAGCTCTTACAGGACATGGGAAGGAAAGCGTTCGGATACTCAACAATTTAAAGTTAAAATAGTAGTTGATTGCACATTTCGATGAAACGAATATGAAGGAAATGATTATAAAAATAATTTCTGGTGGACAGACTGGTGCTGACAGAGCAGCTCTTGATTTTGCTATTGATAACAATATCCCTCATGGTGGCTGGATACCAAAAGGGAGAATAACCGAAACAGGTCAACTTCCTGACAAGTATCATCTTCAGGAAATGGCGACTACCAGCTATGACATAAGGACGGAACAAAATGTTATTGATTCCGATGGGACTGTCATTGTATCTCACGGGAAACTGACTGGTGGATCTGCTTTGACACAGACATTCGCTATCAAACATCATAAACCACGTCTTCATCTGGATATGAACAAAACAACAATAACAGAAGCAGCAGGTTCATTGAATAATTGGATCGAAAAGAGTAAGATAAAAATCCTGAATGTAGCTGGACCAAGAGCAAGTAAGGATAATAAAATTTATCAAATGACCAGAGATATTCTGGAAGCTGCATTTATTAAGGATAAGGATCACGGTGGGAAAGTAATCAAATATAAGGAAAATAATTATATGGCGGAGAAACTTGCCCCAAAACAGACTGGCGATGAAATTGAAGATGATATTACAGAGCAAGAGTTAGAAGATGATGCCCTGGAAAAGAGAATGAGAAAATTGGAAAGTGAAGCTTCACGATTGTTACATCACTCAAACGAATTGTTGCAAGAACTAAATAAGGCAAGGGCAAAACAGGAAGAAACGAAACAAGAAGATAGCAAATTGAAAGATATAGGAGTAAATTAAAACGAAACAAATAATCTTGATAATAACTTTGGAGGTGCTTTATGTCAGAAAATAATAGCGATTTATTAAAAGGTTTATTTATTGGCGGATTAATCGGTGTGGTTTTGGGGATTTTGTACGCACCCAAAAGTGGCAAAGAGACGCGTGAAGATATTTTATCCAAGGGTAAAGAGGAATATGAAAAAGCGGTTGAGAGGAGCAAAGCTGCTTATGAAGCAGCCATTAAACGTTTGAAAAGTTTGGAGATATCGGCAAAAGAAAAAATGGAAGAAGTAGAAAGTAAAGTAAACGAATTTGCTCATCAAGGTGCCGATGCTATTGCCAGTAATAAAAATAGATTGAAAAAGGCGATTGATGCAGGAGTAGAAGCTTATCGGGAAGAAAATGAGAAACCGGTTTGATTGTAAATGGTATAGCGCTAATAATATAAAGAGGGCGGATACATGTATCTGGAAATTGGTTTAGTAATTTTGGTTATTATCCTTATTTTATTGGTAATTTTTTGTATTCCCATTCTTTTGCAAATATGGCGCATCTTAAAGGATGCCAAGGTAACTTTGGAAACTTTGAATAAAAGTTTGCCTACGATATTGAAAAATTTAGAAGAGATTACCACAAATGTTAATAGCTCTACTGCCATTTTGGATCAAAGAATTAAAAATTCTTCCAACACGGCAGATCAATCCCATCTAATTATAAGAGATATTATTGACAATATCCTATGCTTTGCTCCAATCTCCATGAAATTGCCGATTCTTCAGACAATTAAAAATGCTGTTGCAGTTGTAAAAGGCATCCGTGTTTTTGCTAACGTTCTTGTAAATAAAAAAGAACCTCTCAATGAACCTAATAAGAAACCCCTCAATCCATAAAAGCCTTGAGAGGGCGTGTAACAAACAGATCATGTGTTTACTGAAGCTATCCTGCCGGCGTTACCTTGTTTAGCTGATTGATGGCTGGTGCTATTACAGCTACAGTTGCTGTTATATGGATTGAAACCGGGCAGCTGTTCATCATCAGCTGTAAGAAACGCTCGAATAGCTGAAACCACAGCTGTAATGACTCTGGAGAAATTAATGGGGGAAGCTACTACAGCTACTCGAAGCTACTGTTGATCACCACAGCTACTCATCAATGATAGCTGTTACTGTTAGCTGTAAACGATCTTTAGTAGCTACATCAATATCTACTGTTGTTTTGACCATCAAATTATCGATCTACAGTAGTTACCTTGATGGAATAAAATCTGCTGTCCTTGATCTTTTGATCGCGAGAGGTTAGCATCAATAGAAGATGATACTGATGCTAGGTGATATACCTGAAGTGCTAGGTGTTGTTGCCGGCGTTGGACTGGATGGAGGGGAGGTAGCTAATATAGAGACAGCTGTGATAGGTGAGGGTAGGTTAGGTGAAGAAGCTATGCTACTATATATTGACTTTATCGATTTTTCCTTGGGGTCCTTTTTTTTAATTATAGTTGCAAATATTATAAATATTTTGACTATTGTATGAGCTTAAATATACTGTTACATGTTGAAATTAAAGAGAAAGACCAGAATATCCATTAGTTGTGTTATTTTGATGGAGCGGGTTCGACTCCCGCCGCCTCCACCAAATAGTTATAATAATTACAGTTACTTATAATTTTCTTTACCGTCAAAAGACAGTAGCACTTTAGTAGCACCTTCTTTTTATATAGCCACATAAAACACCAGACAGGAGTTTGGTGATGAAGTGGCTATCCATACGAGATAGTATTTGGTAAGATAGGGGAAGAGATTTCGTAAAAGCGCTCATGCTACATATAAGACTTAGTATCATCTCGTTTGGATAG
>CAVQCU010000198.1:0-48508 GCA_963710995.1 uncultured delta proteobacterium | reverse complement strand
CGATCCGCTCGGCAAGGACATCGCCGTCACCGGCAAGGCCTATTCGAATGGACAAGGCGGCGAGGCGACGGGGGTTGCGCCGAAGAAGCTGCTCGCCAATCTTTCGTCGAGGCCCTTCGGGATCGCCTTCGACAAGGCGCGCTCGCGGCTCTATGGGAGTTATCCCAGCGAACATCTCATCCGCGCCTATGCGGTGAGCTATACGACCGAGAATGGGGTGGCAAGGTCCCGGCGCTCACGCTGCCGCCAATGCTCATCAAGTGAGGCTGCTGCGACGCGGATACCGGACGCCCGGCTCCGGCCGGGCAAGCCGCGTTCGCGAGAACAAATTCATCGGCCCGCCGCGACGGTGGACGCCCTCTCGCGTGAGAATCTCCACCAAGGGGCTCGCGGTGCGCATGGCTAAATCCATCCATCTCGAACGGTTTGCGAAGAGAAAGGAGATTTGACGTGAAGATAAGCGATATTATGAAGACGGCGGCTTTCGTTCTGATGCTGGCGGCGTCGACCCCGGCCGCCGAGGCGGCGGCGGTTGCGACGCTGCGGGCGCCCTACGGGCTCGCCGTGGATCAGACCACTGGCTCCCTCTACATCGCCGACGCGTCAGCCGGGCAGATCGACGTCTATAATCCGGTCACGAATGTGATTTCGTCCTTCGCAAAGGTCGCCAGCCCGTTCGCGCTCGCGGTTAACGCAAACGGAATCGGCTATGCCGGGACCGTCGGTTCGACCGGACAAATAAGCGTCTACAATGCGCTGGGCCAGTCCATCAACACGCTGCCCTGCACCCGGCGACTATCCTTCTACCATGACGTTCGACGCGAACAATATTCTCTTCGAAGCGACAGGCCATTGCCACGCAGGCGGCGCAACTTCAGCGCTTATGGCGGCGACCTTGCTCTGCCTTATCAAGCTCTGGCAAGCTACGCTTCGCCGCCAAGTTCCCATTTGTACCTCCAGCGAAACACCTGCACGGCGGCGCGAGAAGGCGATTCTTTTGCGCTCGCTTATGACAATGGTCAGGTGTTCATGTTACTGAATCGCCCGCTGAACGTTTATGACGAACAGACGCTGCTGTCCGGTCACGCCAACGATTATTTTTCCGCCCTCGAGTCTGCAACCTACCTTATTCCGCAAGCGAGCGCCGCCCTGCCTGCGTGGCAAAGCAACCATTTGATTGCAACCGGCAGCCAGGCCTTCGCTGCAACGGTCGATGCGAGCCACAATATTTTCTACACCGATCCGACCGACAAGGACATCGCCGTCACCGGAAAGGGCTATTTGAATGGAACCGGGCGGCGGCGCCATTCCCATTGAAGACGCTGCTCGCCAATCTTTCCTCCGAGCCCTTTGGGATAGCCTTGGACAGAGGCGCGCTCGCGCCTTTATGTCTCCTTCCCCGAGGAGCATCTCGTCCGCGCCTATGCGGTGAGCTATGCGACGCAGAATGGCGTCAAGGTCCCGGCGCTCTCCCTGCCTCCCATGCTGATCAAGTAAGGCCGCTGCGGCGCAAACCCGCGAGCCCGGGGCGCGCATGGCCATTTCCATCTATCTCGGCCGCTTTTCGAAGAGAAAGGAGATTCGATATGAAGATCAACAATATGATGAAGGCGGCGGCGGTCGCCCTTCCGATGCTGGCGGCCTTGGCGTTTGGCGCGAGAGCGGCGGCGGTGGCGTTGCAGGGGCCATATGGTCTCGCCGTCGATCAGAACACCGGCGCACTCTACGTCGCCGACGGGTCCGCCGGTCAAATCGACATCTACAATCCGGCTACGAATGTGATTTCATCATTCGCGAAGGTCGCCGGCGTCTCAGCGCTAGCAGTGAACGGCAACGGTCTCGTCTATGCCGGGATCAGCGGCGCAACCGGGCAGATCGCCGTCTATAACGCGCAGAGCCAACTCGTGAACGTGCTGCCGACGCCACCGGCGACTTTCCTTCAACCATGACCTTCGACGCCGGACAATGTCCTCTTCGAGTCGCCAGGCTATTGCAGCGGAGGCGGAGCCGGGCTCAACGCTTATGGCGGCGATTTTTCTTTGCCGTATCAAGCCATTGAACACGGGCCGCCGCTGTCGCTGCCGCTCGACGCCTATTCGCAGCTTCCATCCTACACGTGAACTCGGCGGCACCCGGCTTTTGTTCGCGTTGACTTATGACAATGGTCAGGTCTTCATGTTATACAATGGCGATTTACGTGTATGACGAACAGACCCTGGCGTTGGGCCATGCTCGCGATTATCGCGCCGCTCTCGAAAGCTTCTACAACTATTATCCAACTCCGTTTTTAGGGATGGGTGGGCTCACCCCGTGGCGAAGCAACCATTTTGTCGCCGTGCTCGGCACAGCCTTCGCCGCGACGGTCGACGGCGCCCATAATCTCTTCTACACCGATCCGCTCGGCAACGACATCGCCGTTACCGGGAAGGCCTATTCGAATGGACAAGGCGGCGGCGCGACGGGGATTGCGCCGAAGAAGCTGCTCGCAAATCTTTCGTCGAGGCCCTTCGGGATTGCCTTCGACAAGACGCGTTCGCGGCTCTATGTCAGCTTCCCCACCGAACATCTCATCCGCGCCTATACGATGAGCTATGCGACCCAGAATGGCGTCAAGGTCCCGGCGCTCACGCTGCCACCCATGCTCATCAAGTGAGGGAGGCAAACCCTACGGCATCACCCCACGCGCTGCCAGCCTTTCATTCCGAGGCGTTCCTGCGGCAGGAACCGGGCCTTGTAGGCCATCTTCTCGAGCCCTCGACCCAATAGCCTAGATAGACATGCGGCAGGCCGAGCGCGTCGGGCGCGCGCGATATGGTCGAGGATCATATAGGTGCCGAGCGAGCGGTGACGCTCGTCCGGCTCGTAAAAGGAATAGACCATCGACAGGCCATCGGCGAGAAGATCGGTGAGGCAGGCGCCGAGCAGCGGCCCCTCGCCATGGCCGCGGGGATCGGCTCCGGCGTGCGATATTCGACGAGCCGGCTTTCGACATGGCTGTCCTCGACCATCATCGAATAATCGAGCATGGTCATGTCGGCCATGCCACCGTCGCTGTGGCGGGCATCGAGATAGGCGCGAAACAGCGAATATTGCTCTGAGGTCGGCTCCGGCGCGCACGACCTCGCCGGTCAGATCCTCGTTGCGTCGAGGACGCGGCGAAAGTTTCGCGACGGCTGGAACTCATCGACTTTCACCCGGACCGAGACGCAGGCGCGGCAGCGCTCGCAGGCCGGCCGATAGGCGATCGTCTGCGAGCGACGAAAGCCGCGATGGGTGAGATGTCGTTGAGGGCCGCGGCGCGGCGGCCGATCAGATGGGTAAAGACCTTGCGCTCTTCCCGGCCGGGCAGATAGGGGCAGGGCGACGGCGCGGTCAGGTAGAATTGCGGCGCGTCGCGCGGCTCTCGCGTCAAGGTGGTGGGGCCCTTTGATCCCGTTTTCATCTTTGTTCAGACAAAGCTAGCTCTTTCCAGAAAATCGCCGCAACAAAAAATCTGCGTCGAAGCAGCCCATGCTCTGATAGATTCCGGCGCCAGCACAAGTTTTCTTGCATCCGGGCATAGGAATTTTTTCAAAACCCCTGCGCGCTTTCCGCGCACGGCGGTCCGGCCCCGACAGCCGCATCCGCGAAGGCCTCGACAGCGATGTCGGCAAGCCGCTGATATAGAAAATAAAAATGTCCAAGCGTCGGGCCGGGCACCGGTTTTTCTCCCCTACACCGGCCGCCGCGTCATGACCACGCCAGGCGAGGATATCGTGCAAACATCTTTTGCCCTCGGCGACAGAAGCGGGAAAACCAGGGAAAAACAGCGTCGAGAGGTAAAACAGCACCGCATGGGCGGCGGCGATCAGGAAGGGAACCCGCTGTCCGTCGATAAGGCGCAGTTCAAGGTCCATCGCCACCATGCCCGGCGTCGCCATGTTCGGCCCGGACACGGTGAGGCCATTGTAGAAAAACGCGACAAAGGGAAAGATCGGCGGCAGGAAGAAAAGCGCTAGCCCGAACGTCATGACGGCCAGCGCGAACCAGATTGCGAACGAAAAAATGGACACCAGAATGAAGTCGAGCAGGAAAGCGACGATCCGGCGCGTCCTGGACGCCGGCGAAGGCCGGAGCCGTCGGAAGATTGGCCGGAAGATATGCCGGGGTCGAAACGGGCCAACCGCCAAAATTGCTCATCTTGCGTTCCT
The DNA here is from genome assembly GCA_963710995.1 of uncultured delta proteobacterium. Lineage (GTDB taxonomy): Bacteria > Desulfobacterota > Syntrophia > Syntrophales > Smithellaceae > Smithella. The sequence continues at coordinate 44,318 of CAVQCU010000198.1, read as the reverse complement.
GTCCGCCGTTTCCGGGAAATGGGCGCCGCCTGGTTCGGCGCTCCCGCGACTGGCGCGGCCATTTTGGCCCCGGCGGCGGCGCACAACAAGATCTGGCCTTGCTTTCGGTCGATTATGACGTTGGCGCGATTGATCGATTGCGTTTTTGACGGTTTGCCCGCCTTGAACATTCTGTCGACGAAATCCGGCGCGCGCGGCGCGTGAAGTTAAGGATCAACGCATGAAGGAACCTAATTCGCCCGTACTGACCTTGGTGACGGCGAGCGCCAGATGCGACGCTCACGCTTCGCCGCAAGCCGAACCCCAGTAGCGCTCTCCGCCTGATTTCGTCAGTCTCGCCGACATCGCGCCGCATATCAAACAGGATATGCGATATGCCGGATCGGAGAATTTTCTCGGCCGTCCGGTTCCGGGCTATTGCGCCGCGCAATGCTGGCTGCGCCAGGAGGCGGCGGAGGCGCTCGCCGCCGTGGCGAAGGATGCGGCGGCGGCGGGTTTGCGCCTCGTCGTCTATGACGGCTACCGGCCGGCAGCGGGGACGCGCGCCTTCATCGCCTGGGCCGCCGACCCCTCCGATCAGGCGATGAAACCCGCCTATTATCCAAATCTCGACAAGGCGGATTTGTTCGATCTTGGCTATATCGCGCGCAAATCCGCTCACTCGACTGGGACGGCGGTCGATCTTGCGCTGGAAGAGGCTCGATTTCGGCACGCCTTTCGATCTTTTCGACGCGGCGTCCGGCACGCATCACCCGGGATTTCGCGGGCCGCGAAGCGAATTTCGCGCGATCCTGATCGCGCTGATCGGGGACAACGCTTCGTAAATTTCGATAAAGAGTGGTGGCATTTTACGCTGGAAGGGCTGGACAATGCCCGCCCGCTCGATTTCGACGGGCTAGACATGCGCCAGGCGCTGCATCAGCTCCATGTCGAAACGCAGGGCAAGGGCCTTGTCGACATCACCGCCGACGTCGCCGCCTTCGTCGGCCGGGAAAAGATCGAGACGGGGCTTTTGACCCTGTTTTGCCGGCACACCTCGGCCTCGCTGATCATTCAGGAGAACGCCGATCCCGACGTTCTGGCTGATCTTGCGGCGTTTTTCGAGCGCATCGCGCCGGAGGATCCCGCGCGCTATATTCATAATGTCGAGGGGCCGGACGACATGCCGGCGCATGTCCGCGCCGCGCTGACGCAGACGCAGCTCTCGATTCCCGTCGCGGCCGGGGCCATGATGCTTGGAACCTGGCAGGGGATCTTTGTTTTTGAGCATCGCCGCGCGCCGCATCGGCGGCTCGTCGCGCTGCATCTCATCGGCGCGTGACGCGGGCGATGGCGGCTGCATCCGCGCCCATCGCGCGCCCGCTTTTTTCGTGCTAGCAAGCGCGAAGGAGTGCCAGCATGACGCAAAAAGCTTCCGTGACGGCGGCCGTCCTGGTGATTGGCGACGAGATTCTGTCGGGGCGGACCAAGGACGCAAACAGCGGCTATATTGCCGATTATCTCGCCAAGATCGGCATCGATCTTTGCGAGATGCGCGTGATCGGCGACATCGAGGGCGAGATCGTCGCCGCCGTCAACGCCCTGCGCGCGCGCTATGATTACGTCTTCACCACCGGCGGCATCGGCCCGACGCATGACGACATCACCGCCGACGCCGTCGCGGTGGCCTTCGGCGTGCCGATTTCGTGAGGATCCGCGCGCGATAAAGCTGCTGCTGGAGCGGATGAAGCCCGCCGAACTCAACGAAGCGCGGCGGCGCATGGCGCGCATTCCGCAGGCGCCGAACTGGTCGAGAACGACATCTCGAAAGCGCCCGGCTTCTGGATCGGCAATGTCATCGTCATGGCCGGCGTTCCGGCGATCATGCAGTCGATGCTGGACCGCGTCGCGCCCGAAGCTCGCGACGGGCGCCAAGTGGTGTCGCGGACCATCGCGGCGGGCGCCATGTCCGAGGGCGTCTACGCCGCCGGGCTCGGCGAACTCGCCGGCGGCGCATCCGGAGCTGTCTATCGGCTCCTATCCGTCCTATCGCGATGGCGGCTTCCACAATCAGATCGTCGTTCGCGGCCGCGATCGCGGCGCAGGTCGCCGCCGCCGCCGCCGAGATCGAGGCGCTGCTGGCGCGCCTCGTCGAACGAGCGGGCCTGAAGCCCAATGACCGACCACGCCGCCGCAGAACGCCGCCCGCGGCGGCGCAAAAGCCTTCCATGTTTCCTGGGACCAGTTCCATCGCGACGCGCGGGCGCTCGCTTGGCGCTTGAGCGGCGCCGCGCCCTTTCCCGGCGATGGTGGCGATCACGCGCGGCGGCCTCGTGCCGGCGGCGATCGTCGCGCGCGAACTCGACATGCGCATGATCGACACCTTTTGCGTGCAGAGCTATGTCGGCGAGGGCGCACAGGGCGAGATCAAGGTGCTGAAGGGCGTCGCGCCGGAGATCGGGCGCGATGGCGGGCGCGGGCCTGCTCGTCATCGACGATCTCGTCGATACCGGCGCGACCGTCAAAGTCGTGCGCGCGCTCTTGCCGAACGCCCATATCGCGACCGTCTACGCCAAGCCGCTCGGGCGGCCCGCTGGTCGACACCTTCATCACCGAAGTTTCGCAGGACACTTGGATCTATTTTCCCTGGGACCTCGGCTTGAGCTTCCAGGCGCCGATCGCGGCGGGGGTACAGATCTCATCCAGAAAAACATTTCCGCACTGCTCAATACAGATATCGCGCCGGCGTACAGTCTGATAAAACAGCTCCTTAAAATTTTTCCGATCTACTTCAGCGAAATCGGCGCCGAAGGCGAATTGAGGGAAATCTCCACCAAGGTTGATGAGCTTTCTTCCCGGAACGACAAACTTGTGTACTTTTTCAGGAAACAATCACACGTTGAGAGCAACAGTCTTCTCGTAAAATTTATTGAGGACATTTTCCAATATTGGCGTTCTGGCGACAAGGAGGTTCTCCGCGTGCATATTCCCGATGAAGTGTATGAGCAGATTGTGAACTCCGGAGAATATTTCGACGGAATGCACAAAGCGTTTAAATATTTCTTTACGAAGATTGATAATGATCCCCGAAATTTTCTCGAATGGGATAAAGAAAGAGTGTACAAGGAACTCCATCATGTAAAAAGTCTTAATGACAGAGATCAGGAGCGGATTCAAATCATGATCCGCATTTACCAGTTGATCTATAAAAAATACTATCCTCAGTATATCGATTTATTGAAAGATCTGGAATCAATTAATGCCTTTCCCCAAGCCGATATTACATCGCTGAAACGCTCCTTGGACATAAATGACTATTACCGGAGCCTTACAATTATCTTGAAACTTTTGTCCATATTGAAAGCAACGATTCTTTCTCCCCAGAGGACGCAGTTTTATGAAAACATATACTACAAAAGGCACATCGCGGCGGACATTCCCTCGATGTACGGAACCTACCATGAGAAGAAATTTGAAGCCGTTGGTTTATCTCTGAGACTGGAAACCTTAGCCACTATGCTTTTTGAGGAGTTGATTCAATCATTTAATCTCCAATTCATTACCAAACAAACTATTACAAAGATTCATAGATATCTGTGGCTCTACATCAGCGCCCTGGAAATTGAAGGTATTTCCACAGAAGGACTGGCGGCTAAAGTCAAATACGTGACGCACGCCTTGCCGGTCAAGCAGTTTTCCACAGACCAATACATAGACATCTTCCGTTTTATCTCCAAAGATATTCAGGATATTGTTCATAATTATTACATTGACGCCCACAGCTTCAACTTGCCTGTTATTATCGGGCAGGTTTACCAGCAAGACACTGAAGCTGATAAAAAATCAGAGCAGAAAAAATATGAAAAATCAGTCTATCAGCACTCGGAAAATTTTATCAGAGGGATGATATCTTCGGCCTTCGGCCTTCAGGTGTTGGACAATTTTGTTAATGCAGTCATCAAAACCCTGAATTCCGAGTCGGAAAAGTTTAAGGATAACAAACAGATTCTCAACGTCCTCATGGCCTACAATCCGGAGTTGACCGTTGCATCCTTTTATAGAAAGAATAAAAGGTTGGATAATCAAATATTTCTCGGGAACAAGGGATATTTTCTCAAAGAGATGGTATCTTTTGGTTTTAATGTGCCTCCCGGATTTATCATCACTACGGAAGTATTTAGAGGATATGATGCGGTCTATGGCTATAAGTATATTTTTAATGACCTCGTTGTCCGGGTAAACAAAGAAATAGTCGCACTGGAGAAGATAACGGGTCGTAAATTCGGTGATCGCCGCAATCCCTTGCTGTTATCAGTACGAAGCGGTGCCACGGTCTCTCTGCCCGGTATGATGAAATCTTTTTTAAATGTGGGCATCAACGAATCCATAGCGGAAAATCTCAGCACAAAAGAAAACTTTCAGTGGGCGGCCTGGGACTCGTATCGCCGGTTTTTACAGACATGGGGCATGTTCCAGGGGCTGAATCGTAATTATTTCGATGCAATAATCGATGAATTTAAACAAAAACATGACGTAGAAAGAAAGATAAAGTTTCTTCCCGACCAAATGAAACAGATTGCCCTTTCCTATAAGAAAGGAATAACGGACAGTGGCATTGTGCTCAAAGATAAACCCCTGGAACAGTTACGGCACGCCATTCTCCAGGTTTTTGACTCGTGGTATTCGGAACAGGCGGAAATCTATCGCCATCAGATGCATCTCTCCGATAAATGGGGAACAGCCGTAATTGTACAGGCGATGGTCTTTGGAAATCTGAATGAACACTCCGGGTCCGGGGTTATTTTTACCCGCGAACCTAAAAGCACATCTGTCGATGTGACCCTTTACGGAGATTTCATCTTTGGCGTTCAGGGAGACGATATTGTTTCCGGCCTGGTGGAAACCTATCCTATTTCGGAGCGGCAGCGCATAGCAGAATTCAGATATTCAGGAATATCCCTGGAAGCAAAATTTCCCGAGATTTACGCTGAGCTCGTAAGGATTTCCGAGATTCTGATTTATGAAAAAGGTTTCAACCATCAAGAGATTGAATTTACCTTTGAAGGTCCAACCAGCGATAAATTGTATATACTGCAAACGCGGGATATGAATCCAATAAAGACAAAAAAATGGGGGCGTTTTAAGGACACCAAGACATTACAATCAGCGGTGCTGGGAACAGGAATAGGAGTGAGCGGCGGCGCTCTTTGCGGCAGAGCGGTCTATTCAGAATCGGACATTAAACGTTTCCACAAAGCTGAACCGGAAACGCCTCTCATTCTGGTACGCCCTGATACTGTTCCGGATGATGTTGGAGTCCTGTTGCAAGTTGAAGGACTTCTGACCGCCAAAGGCGGAAGCACTTCGCACGCCGCGGTAACAATCCCGCAACTCAACAAAGTCGGAGTTGTTGGTTTCAGTAAACTAAAGGTTTATGAGGTTGATGAATACGCGACAATAGAAGACCATACAATCAAAGCAGGAGATTTCATCAGTATAGACGGTTGGAGCGGTACGGTCTATTCAGGACAACATGAAAGCGAGGCTTAATAAGCGCTTAATATAAAACTTTAACTCGCAGCAGCCGCGAGCTGCTGCGAGTTAAAAACTAACCCTACACTAATTTATCTTATAAAATATTTTTATGAACGTAAACAGTCAGATCTCCCACCCTGTTTGTATAGCTTCCGTATTCATTGTCATACCAGCCGAATATTTTGGTATGAACAACAGGCACTTTCATTAACTTTTCGGGAAATGCCTTCATCATCTCAGCAGGCAAGTTTGGAATATGAGAAATATCCAAATTAATAAAGGCCGTCCGTGTGTGATTAAACTGGCCTTCGATGATTACCGCCGCATCCACGCCGATAAGATCGGTGGGTACATTTTGTTCCATCGTAAATTTTATTAAGTGGTCAGGATTGTTTTGGGCCGCTTTTTGGTAAACTTCGTTGACCATTTTTGTATTGATGGCCATAGCCACACCTTGCTTATTAATGCGCGTTTGAAAAGTAGCATTCAAAACGATTAAGGACATAGTACTGGTGGGCACCCTGATTGAATCCGCCATAAAACCGATGTGCTGTACCTCCGGGATTACATCTATCAAAGCCTTGGCGGCATTGGTAGATGTCAGGATGATATTATTCAAAATACTCCTGTTTTTTCTCAGGTCATTTTCTCCAGCCTTTGGAATACTGTCCAATACGCTCTGGGAATTGGTAACAGCATGAATAGTCGACATAGAAGCCGTAAGGATGGTGTCTGTTCCCTCATTTTCCAGAAGAGGCTTGATCATGTGGGCCAGTCCTGTGGTCGTACAGGAAGCGGCGGAAATAAGCTGGTGTTTCTTTGGATTGAATGCAGTATGGTTTATTCCGTAAATCAAAGTAACGGCATCATCCGGTACCGACAATGCTTTGTTCTTTATTTTGAAGGGGGAAGAATTGATAACAACTTTTGCCCCGCCATGGAAGTGACCACGAATAGAACCATTTTTGCTATCTGAAGCAATGGTCGGATCCTTGAATTTTCCTGTGCAATCTAAAACGATATCGGCCCCATATTGCCGCCAGGGAATATCGGCGGGATTTCTCGCTTCACGAAGCACTGTGACAGGTATGCCGTCGATCAGCATCTTGCCTTTCTTTTCGTCCGTAATCTGAATGAGGCGCTCTGATTTTATGCCATAGAGGAATCTATGAAGCAACCCGTAGGTCGTATCTTTTTCAATCGCCTGGGCGATGGCATCCAGACCTGTTCCCGCTTCTCGCCCCAGATTAACAATAATTTCCTTAAAATACTTCCTGCTGATATGGTGCCATAATGTTAATTTTCCGATTCTTCCTAAACTGTTGATACCAAGTACCGGCGGTCTGTTTTCATATACCTGAACTTTTGCCATTTTAATTGCCTCCTTTATTTATGAAACTCCTGTTTTCGCAGGAAGTAAAATGTTGTTTAGTTTTTTCTTTGATTAATGAAAAATAATGCAGGGACACCCACTGAAGTACTTTGAAGTTAACACTATTTAAAAACGGTTTTGTGGTGACCGGGACAAACATAAACTATCTCCCTTAAAAGGTCGCCACTTCTCTACAGGAAAGACCGGCAAAAGTCAAGAGCCCAACAGGAAAGTTTTCATCTATCCAGACCTCGCGGCTGCTTAACTTATTTATTCGTGAAACTCCAATTCCGAAAGCGAAGTGCAGCGGAATTGGTAAGTTGTAATGAGACCCAAGTTTCAGAAACGGAGTGCCCTGAAGCTTGTAGATCGAATTATCCCGCAAAGCGGAGGGTATAATACCCCGCAACTTACTGAGGAATCTGTGGCCAAAGCTTGCCTCGAGGTTTATACCCTTGATTTTTAAGTAGAAATAAATAAGTTTGCGATTCAGATAATTTCTAAATCAAATATGAAAAAACTTATTTCCGCCGGCCTTAACTTCTTGCTCGTATTGGGAATGTGGTGTAATATTTGATTATACCAATTCGCTTGTAAGTTACCACCCTGCGGGTGGTAATTACCGGTAAGGAAAAAACTTTATTTTCTATGTGCCCCTTTACAGGAAGCGCTTCCGGTCTTTGGCTAACTTTGTTGGCTGCGTCGTCGGCTTCCTCAACATAGGTAAAATACGCCTCGTTGCCGCCGCGTTATCCTTTGAAAGCGAAATGGTATTAGTCTGAAGGAAGGAGAATTATATGAGACTAAATTTGTTTAGAGTGGCGCTGGTATTATTTATTTTGTTTACAGCTTCCGGTGTTTGGGCGGAAAGTTCCGTATGGGTGGCAAGATCTTCCAATGCTACTGTTTATCTTGCCAGTTCTTTCCATATGCTGAGGGCGTCTGATTATCCTCTGCCTGCCGAATTCTTTAGAGCTTATAATGACTCCCGTAAAATTATATTTGAAGTCCCGCCTGGTGAAACGGAAAGTCCTGAATATATGGAAAGGTTTTTAAGCTTGGCAATTTACAATGATGGCACGACTCTTAAAGAGCATATTACAACCGCGGCTTACATCGAAGCGGAAAGTTTCTGTAAAGAACGTAATTATCCGCTGGAGCAATACCAATTTTTTAAGCCGACTTTTTTGGTGATGACGCTTACAGTTTCAGAAATGAACAAAATCGGCGCCGACCCCCAAAAAGGGATTGATAATTTCTTCAAAGATAAAGCTGTGCAGGATGGAAAAGCTACTGGAAGTTTGGAAACGGTGGATCAGCAAATTAGCCTTCTTACTTCAATGGACGCGAGCTTGGGAAGCGACCAAATTCTTGAATCTATCGAGGAGCTCAAACAAATTGAAGTAATGCTGGGTGAACTTCTGGCCGTCTGGAGAAAGGGAGATGAGGCCAAAATGGAAGAACTTTACATTAAAGACCTAAAGCTTTATCCCAAATTATATCAGACCCTGATTGTTGACAGAAACGATAAATGGGTGAGGAATATCGAAGGCTACCTCAATGGTTCGGGAAACACTATGGTGGTAGTGGGTGCGGCGCACCTTGTCGGCGCGGACGGGTTGGTTAATTTGCTGCGCAAACGCGGTTACAAAGTGATTAAGCTGCAGAAATGATAAAGATCGGAACTGCCCATCGTAAGAGAAAGGATATGCCATGAGACGTGTTGTGACGATTTCCCTTGTATTTGTGATAATCATTATTGCCCTTGGTTGTCAAAAAATAACTGAGCAGGACAAGATCAAAAAGGTTATTACTGATATCCAGGCGGCGGCTGAAGAGAAGGATGTTAAGAAGATCATCAACAACCTCGCGAAAACCTATAACGATCCTCAGGGATTCAACTACGAAACTATCAAAGGGCTGTTGCTCGGCTATTTCTTTCAATACCCGAAAATATCAACCTATATCACCAATCTCGAGATATCCATTGAGAACACATCGGCCAAAACTGTATTTCAGACGGTCCTGACCAGTGGAAACAAGACCGGCTCCGCGTCCGACGTGATCCCGCAGTCGCTCGGCGTGTGGGACTTCGATGTATCGCTGAAGAAGGAATCGAATAGCTGGAAAATTACCTCCGCCAAATGGGAGCAGGCTGTAAATGATGAACACAGCGGAGGCCGTTGATTCAAGAAGAAAAAACAGTGGGGCCGTTGAAAAACGCTCATACCCTGAAGGGCACATGGTCTGCCGTGTTGCGCTGCAAACCGCACAGCTCAATGTATATTCATACGTGTGACCCCGCGTGACTTTCAGGTTATTTAGGTTATACGTCTCGCGGTTCGGTTTTTTGCGCGCCTTGCATCTGAACATTTTTGAACAGCCCCTAAACGTCTAATTAAGTCTTGTCTCGATTATCGCTTTCACCTTAGTTTCAGTAATGGGCACTTGTCAGAATTGGAAAAGATTATTATTCACGGACAATGGCATTTTGCTTGATAAATTCCTTGAGCTTTTTTTTGTCTAAAATATCTATCCATTGAAACTCAACATTTCTTATCCGGAGCTGTTCTTTTTTATCATTGGAATCGGAAAGAAGACTGTCCGATTTGGTAACGAAACCTACGCGTTCAAGACAGAGAATATCTTTGAACTGAATGCTGAGAAAACCTGATGCTTTCAAATCTTTTCTGGAACCGTTATAGATAAAAGCGCAACCGCCCTCACTAATATTCACCATTTGCACTTGTCTAGGTACAGCAGCATGGGGTTCTATTAGCACTAATACTCCATTATCAACAGAATAACGGTGATGCAGTCTAGGATTCCTAGGATGCCTAAATAACCTTTTCAGTATTTTTAAAAGTTTCATTAGCTACCTCATAACATTCGGTGTGGCAGACTATGTTAATTAATGTATATTTAATTATTTGCCAGACTGAGGCCAACAATAATGCCATGATGATGAAGAATCGCCTTCTGAATTGCAAGTGGCAACGCAGTTTTAAAATTCTACGTCACATAGTCTCCTATCATTAAATTTTTTGACCTATCTTGGATAATTGTACCACATATTAAGTTAGAGTTCAGCAGTTTTTTGATTATTACGGATTGAAATATTGTATGAATTGGGAAAATAAGAAAAATAACATTAGAGGAAGCATACATCAACCGGATGAACTCTTTTTCATTTCAATAAAAGAGTCATGTTTTAAGGGCTATTCAAACACGTTCAGATGCAAGGCGCGCAAAAACCAGGCCGTGAGGCGTATAACCTAAAGGTCACATGTATGAATATAGGTTGAGCGGAGCGGTTCGCAGCGCAACACCGCAGACCATGTGCCCTTCAGGGTATGGATGTGTTTCAACAGCCCTATCAATTTTTTAAGCCGTATTTTTTAAGCTTATACCGTAGCATCCTTTCCGATATACCTAGAATTTCGGCAGCTTTTGTCTGATTATCCTGCGTCTTTTCCATTGATTCAACAATTAAATTTTTTTCTAATTCTTCCACTGATTCCCGCAAAGGACCGGATAATATTTTCTTTGTGTTTTCATTAAAAGGCAGATCGTTGATCGTAATGTATTCATCACGGGCGATTACTACAGCCCGCTCCAGAATATTTTCCAATTCGCGCACGTTTCCCGGATAATCGTATTTCAGAAGCAAATCCCTTGCTTCTGCTGTCAAACCATTAATATGTTTGTTGTTTTCTTTGGAAAAATTATCAATAAAATGATTGATTAAAATACGCAAGTCCTCTTTTCTTTCTCTTAAGGGCGGCAGCGCCATAGTAACAACGTTCAACCGGTAAAAAAGATCTTCGCGGAAGGTCCCTTCTTTAACCTGACCTTCCAAATCACGGTTTGTTGCACTGATGATCCGTACATCAACATGGATATTAATGTTACTGCCCAGGCGTTGGAATTCGCGTTCCTGCAAAAAACGTAAAAGTTTAACCTGTATGGTCGGACTTAATTCTCCTATTTCATCAAGGAAAAGCGTGCCGCCGTCGGCTTCTTCAAATCGGCCGATCCGGCGGGAAGCGGCTCCGGTAAAAGCGCCTTTTTCATGGCCGAATAATTCGCTTTCCAATAAATTTTCATGCAGGGATCCACAATTAACGACAACGATCGATTTATGCGCCCGGGGGCTCAATTGGTGAATCAGCCGCGCCAATAACTCTTTTCCTGTTCCGCTTTCCCCTTGAATCAAAATGGATGCTTTGCTTGCCGCCACACGCCCTGCCAAATTGATCAGTTCCTCCATGCGCGGGCTCATGTAAATAATTTTCTCCGCGGTAACGCCATGTTTATTCAGTTCTTCTTTTAAGAGCCTGTTTTCCTGAAGAAGCTGCCTTCGTTCTGCTACTCGATTAGCAAGTATTAATAATTCATCTAGCTCCACCGGTTTGGTGATGTAATCAATTGCCCCGACTTTTATGGCTTCCACCGCCGTTTCGATAGTGCCGTAAGCAGTAATGATAACCACATCTATTTCCGGATTGATCCGTTTTATTTCCTTGAGTACCTCCAAACCGTCCATGCCAGGCATTTTGTAATCCAGAAGAATTAAATCAAAGTGACCATTTAAAACTGTTTTTATAGCGGTTTCGCCATTTTCCGCCTCGGTTATCGTATGACCTTCGGAACGTAAAAAATCACGCAACATTTCCCGTTGGGATTGGCCATCTTCGACAATAAGAATACTTAGTTTTTGCATGAATTTTTATTCCTTATCTTTAAAGGACATTTAGTTGAATCTTTCACGAGGCAAAACAACTTCGAATGTCGTTCCTTTATCCTTCCGGCTGATCACCCGTACATCTCCTCCATGGCCGCGGATGATTTCGCAGGCCAAAGGAATACCTAATCCCAATCCTTTTTCTTTGGTTGTGTATTCCGGATTAAAAATTCGTTCGATTTCCTCAGTTGTCATGCCGCAACCAGTATCCGAAATGCTCACGACAATATAATTTTTCCCTTCCTTATCCACCGTAATAATAATGTTCCCTTCTGCGGTCATAGATTCCATGGCATTTTTAATAAGGTTGAGAAATGCTTGCTGGAGTTTGTTTATATCCATTGAAATTAAAGCAGGAGCCTCCCTCCATTTTGTTTCAATGGTAATCCCCCGGGCTGAGGCATCTTCCCGAATGAGACTGACAATTTTTTGTAAAACTTCCGTGACGGAAAAATTAGACAATTCCAGTCTGCGGCTTTTGGAAAAAGTCAGAAACTCTTCAATAATTCCGTTGAGGCGTTTGATCTCGTCCCTGATGACACCGGAAAGATTCTGAAAATCTTCGGCCTTACTTGAATCCATAGGAATGAAATCTCTCTTTAATCTCTGTGTGGCCATGCTGATAGCATTTAGGGGATTGCGAATTTCATGCGCCACTCCGGCTGCCAACTGCCCGAGAGCGGAAAGCCGTTCCGCTTTCTCCAGTTGTCGTTCTATTTCAACAATACCGGCTAAGTGGCGGTTTTGGTCATGATAAAGCAGCCACATGGATAACAGAGCAATTATGACAATAAAAAACATAAAAATAAAAATATTTTGGCGGTTTTCGGCAATACTTTTATCCATTGAACTGCGGTCGAGACCAATTCTCACGATACCGACAATTTTTTTATCTAAAAATAAAGGTGTTGCCAAATCCAAAATTTTATTTTCGGCATAATTAACTTTCCTGCTGGCAATTTTTACATGGCCGGCTAAAATTTCTTTAAAATTAAAATCTTGATTGCTTAAACTTGGAGGTGGCTGGCCAACACTACTGAGAAGTTTTTTCTGATCATTGATAATTTGCATGTAAATTATGCCATGACCTTCTCCTATTTTATTCATTCCTTTTTCTCCGGCAACTTTCAGGCTCCAGTAAATTAATCCCGGTTTATCCACATTTATTACCACTGTGCCGCTATTGTCCTTACGCCTTAAAGCGATAAAGCCGATTTCCTGTTTAATGCGTATTTTCTCCATTAGCTCAAGAGTGGTTAATTTCCGGCCATTTTTTACCAGTTCTTTTGCATCCAGCATGTTCGTTTGCAAATGTCCGCTTTGGTAAACCGCATTTCCTTGCGCGTTTAATAAAGCCACATACAAAAAATTATTATCCGCAGCAAATTTAATTAGATAATCATTATTTATTTTACCTTTTTTCCATTCTTGATCTAACTTTAAGGTCAAAGCCGTTATTGCTTCAATTACCCATCTTTTGGAATAAGTAGCTTCTTCCTGGCTGACAGTTTTTAAATTTGAACCTGTTTTTTTAGGCACAGCGATTATGCTTTTTAAATTTTCTTCAGTTAACCGCTGCAAAACGCCGATTGTGCTCAAGGCCTGATCTTCCATAAAATCTATGAGATTCGTTTCACTTCTTTTAATCTCCAGAAATCCCATAATCAAGATTAAAGCTACTAAAATGGCGCTGACAATGGCTACAGCTAAAGGCTGAAGAAAGGGATCGTTGTAATCGTGAGCCTTCCGGTTAACAATCAATTCTTTTTTTCTAAAAAAACGCATTTTTACCCTCAGAATCTCATTTTGTTGGTCAGTTTAAGCTATTTAAGGAAAAAGTCAATGGCTAATCCCCCAAAAACCGACATTTTTGTCGAAGGAGTGGCAAACGTTACAATTTATAAATAACAGCATGTATTTATTATATTATTTAAAATAAGCAGATATGATTTCCGACATTTATTGCCGCCAATCCCAAAGGCTTATTTATTGTAACCGCCGCCACATTTAATTATTAATTAATTATTTTGAATAGTTAAGATATTTATATTGTTTATGGTACGATAAATGCTTTAAGTAAGAGCAAGTTAATTTATTGTCGACTAAAAATAACGGGCATGATTAGCCGGCAGCAAAATAACCAAGAAGGTGTTTAACCTTCTCTCTTCATTCCTCAGGGAGGCTACTAACCAAGCCTCCCGTTCCTTTTCTGTAACTTTACTGCAATTCCAATATTATTTATCTCTGGTATTATTTTTCTTCTGCCGCCAGACATTTATTCTCTCTTTGATGGTTTTTTCGAAACCTGCCTCTTTGGGTTGATAAAATATTTGGCCTTGAATTTTTTCCGGCAGGTATTCTTGAGGCACATAAGCGTCGGCGTAGTCGTGAGCGTATTTGTAATCTTTGCCATAATCAAGCTCTTTCATTAATTTTGTCGGCGCGTTGCGAATATGCAGCGGCACGGGCAAGTACCCTTTTGTATTAATTATTTCTTTAACTTTACCATAACCGACATAAAGCGAATTACTTTTTGGGGCGGTTGCCAGATAAACTGCCGCCTGAGCCAAAGCCAGTTCTCCTTCAGGCAGGCCGATAAAGTGAAAAGCCTGCTGGGCGGCAACAGCGATAATCAGCGCCTGCGGATCGGCGTTACCTATGTCTTCCGAAGCGAAGCGCACCATGCGCCTCGCAATGTAAAGAGGATCTTCTCCGGCGGCAATCATCCGTCCCAGCCAATACAGTGCGGCATCAGGATCACTGCCGCGCAAGCTCTTATGCAAAGCCGAAATTAAATTGTAATGCTCTTCGCCATTTTTATCATATAAAAGCGTTTTTTTAAGCAGGGCTTCCTGGGCAAACTTCGGCGTGATAACTCTTTTATCGGCGGGTAGATTTTGCACCATGGATACAATGGCTTCCAGATTATTCAAGGCGCTGCGAGCATCGCCGTCAGCTAAACTGACAATATACCGAAGAACATCCGGAACAACTTTTATAGAAATTTGTCCGAACCCTTTTTGATTATCTTTCAGGGCACCCTCAACTATTGCCAGCAGGTCTTCTTCAGAAAACGGCTTTAAAACCAAAACCCGTGTTCGTGATAAAAGAGGAGCAATAACTTCAAAAGAAGGATTTTCCGTGGTCGCGCCGATCAATGTAATAAGGCCGCTTTCCACATGCGGCAAAAAAGCATCCTGCTGGGCTTTGTTGAAACGGTGAATTTCGTCAACAAAGAGAATCATCTTTATCTTTTTTCTTTCCAGCAATTCCCTGGCTTCATCAATAACCGCGCGAATTTCTTTCACGCCGGAAAGAACGGCGGAAAAACTGACAAATTTTGATTTGGTTTCATTGGCCAGAATTCTGGCCAGAGTGGTTTTTCCTGAACCGGAAGGACCCCAGAAAATCATGGAAAAAAGTTTATCTTCTTCAATCGCGCGCCTGAGCAAACAGCCTTCTCCCAAAAGATGCCGCTGACCGATATATTCGGATATATTTTGCGGTCTCATTCTTTCGGCAAGAGGCGCCGAATCTTTTGCATCGCCTACGTTTCCTTGGCTGAACAAATCTAAAGTCTTCATTTCTTTGCCTTTGCCGCTTCAATCAGCTCAATAAGGTTCGTGACTTTATCCTTTGACTGTAGATTTATAAAAATATCCCATTTTCGCGGAGTCAGTTTTTCTTTTAAAGAACTCTCTATATCAAAGTAAGGAGACCAGCAACGCACAATCCGCGAGCAGGGAAAATCACCTGATTCCTGCAAACAATAAGAAAATGGGATTTCGTCTCCTAATCGCGGACAGCGTATTTGCTTATTGGTTATTTCCTGTTCCATTACCCGTTAGGTTGACTAAAAAAAGAAAAACCGTCAAGTTTTATTTCTTAACGGTTTTTCCAGTTGAATATATTAAAGTTTCATTAAGGTTTTGGGAAATTCTTAATGGCATTCAGCGCGCGATAAATTTCATGATCCGGCAATTCGTAAGCCTGCAATTTGCCGGACAGATAGGCGTCATAAGAGGACAAATCCACCAAGCCGTGGCCGCTCCAATTAAATAGAATAACTTTTTCCTTCCCTTCTTCCTTGGCGCGCATCGCTTCGTCGACGACGGCTGCCAGAACATGGTTGGTTTCCGGCGCCGGTATAAAACCTTCCGTCCGTGCCCATTTGACACCGGCATCAAAAGTTTTCAATTGATCATAGGCTCTTGCTTCAATGAATTTTTCCCGAACCAGATGACTGACTATCGGCGCCATACCGTGGTAGCGCAAACCTCCGGCATGAATAGGCGCCGGAATGTAATCATGACCTAAAGTATACATGGGAAGCAGCGGAGTGGTTTTGGCCAGATCGCCAAAGTCATAGGCAAACGGTCCTTTGGTCATACTGGGGCAGGATGAGGGTTCTGCGCCCACTATCTTCACATCTTTCCCGTGAATTTTATCACAGACATAAGGAAGAGCGATGCCTGCAAAGTTACTACCCCCACCGCAGCAGCCCATAACGACATCCGGATAGACGCCAATTTTCTGCATTTGTTTTTGAGCTTCCAGACCGATGATCGTCTGATAAAGTAAAACATGATTCAAGACACTGCCTAAAGCGTATCGCGAACCTGGAGTTGTTACAGCTTCTTCAATGGCTTCGCTGATCGCAATTCCCAAACTGCCGGGAGAATCCGGATGCTCAGCTAAAACATTTCTACCCGCTTGCGTTAAATTACTGGGGCTGGGAATACATTCGGCTCCCCAGGTATTCATCATCATGCGACGGTAGGGCTTTTGCTCATAACTGATCTTGACCATGTAAACGCGGCATGCCAAACCGAACATCTGGGTGGCCATGGACAGGGCACTTCCCCATTGTCCAGCGCCCGTTTCGGTGACAATTCGTTTAGTGCCGGCCACTTTATTATAATAGGCCATCGGGACGGCGGCATTAGGCTTGTGTGAGCCGGCAGGACTGACACCTTCATTTTTATAATAAATTTTAACCGGACAATTAAGTAGTTTTTCAAAATTATAAGCGCGATAAAGAGGAGAGGGACGCCATAGTAAATACTTTTGCAGGACCTCTTCAGGAATTTTTATCCAACGCTTACCGGAAGCTTCCTGTTCAATAATGTTCATCGGGAAAATTGCTGCCAAATCATCGGGAGTTACCGGTTGACCAGTGCCCGGGTGCAAAGGTGGTTTCATCGGTGTGGGCAGATCCGCTACGATGTTGTACCACTTTTTGGGTATTTCACGATCTTGCAGTAGTACTTTTACCTGTTCCATATTTTTCTCCTTCTAACAAGTATTTTAAGAATCACGGGTATAAAAAACACCCTTTATTTAGTAAAGTATCCCTATCCGCCGAGGCGGATAGGATAATTCGACTAGCGCTTCAAACTTCACTTCGCTCGTTTTCAGCGAGTCTCATTAAAAAAAAAGCCACGAGATTATTATTCCCATGGCGTTATATTTTTACGGAGTCATGGGAAGGATCCTCCCCGCCCATACTCATTTTTTTGTGAGATTATGGGCAGATATCTATAATTTGCCACCACCAGTTATTGTTAGAAATAATTGCCAACATTTTTTCGGTTCACCTTATTCTTTCAATTGTAAAGTTGCGTAACACAGCGAATAAATGATTGTCAAGATGAATTTTATCATGCCCTACATATGATTTTATATCGATAAAATTCTCCCGCAGGCCTAAGTCATGAAGACTTTCTTCGTCTTCCACGGGCAGAAAGGGAAAATGTTTCATGAAGATTTTGGCAAATATTCCGACGCCCGCATCAACAGGCATACACTTTTCATTATAAACTTTAACTCGTTTTATCCCACAACTGGGTGAATCGCTTTTAAAAATAAAACCACAAATATCTTCTTTTTTCAGTTGGGCCAAGCGTTTACGTGCCCAATTCAGCATGAGTTTAGTCATGTCTTGTTTGGTATGAAAAGTGATTAACCGGGGGGAATCAGGATTGCCCTCCAGACGCATAGATTCTCGTGGAACACCGAGGCCACATTCAACTTCAGGACAAACAGGAACATATTGTACATGTTTCCCCAAAGCATCCTTGAGAAAAGAACTCAGCTTATGCACGCCATTATAGCGTACATTTTCACCCAACAAACAGGCGCTTATGCCGAGCTTAATTTTTTCCATATGAGCCATTGTTGCCTCTTTGGGTCTATTAAGATGATTCTTATAAGAACTCGTTTTTGTGTGTAGTGAGTATAGGGAGAAGGTGCCGGTACGTCAAGAAAATTAAGCCACTATACGTTAGTATTAGTGATTTCATGATATTATTTTTGTTGACTACGTACTCATTTCCTGATTTTTATATCGTAACTTAAAAAACTTGTAGGGGGTGCGATCATGTATGAAAAAAAACCCTGGTTGAAATTCTATCAGCACGTTCCAAAAACGCTGGACTATCCTCGTGTGACAATGTACGAAGCCGTCCGGCAATCGGCTGAATGTTGTCTTGATTCAATTGCTTATGATTTTCTCGATTACACTTCGACTTACAGTCAATTTATCAGCGAGATCGATAAGTGCGCCGACGCGCTCGCCGCTATCGGCCTGAAAAAGGGAGAACGGATCACGATTTCCATGCCGACTTCTCCGCAGGGAATCATTTGCTTCTATGCCGCAAACAAACTAGGCGCTGTCTCCAGCATGATTCATCCTCTTTCCACAATCAAAGAAATCGAATTTTACCTTAATGTGGCAAAAAGCCGTTTTGTTTTGACTCTGGACGCTTTTTACGGCAAATTTAAAGATTTAAAAAAAACTACTCCTTTGGAAACTCTGATTCTGGCGCGGATTCCTGATTGTCTGGGACCCCTCAAGCGCATTGGATTCAACCTGACCATGGGCAGAAAAATTCCGAAAGTACCGCCAGATCCGATGGTCAAATGGTGGAGAGATCTGATGCGCGGCAGCTATCCACATGCTCCGCAGGCACAGATGGATACCGATGAACTGGCTGTTATCCTTTACAGCGGCGGTACAACCGGCGTGCCCAAAGGGATCATGCTCTCCAATATGAATTTCATCAGCGAGGGTATGCAGGTATCCGAATGGGGCAGGCTCTCGGGTGCGGATTCCATTTTAGCCATCCTTCCCATATTTCACGGCTTCGGTTTAGGCGTCTGCGTAAATGCCTGCTTCATGGGCGGTGGCAAAAGCATCCTCGTGCCGCAATTTACGCCGGAAACAGTTGCTCAAATTATCAGTTCCAAAAAACCTTCCTTTGTCATCGGTGTACCGACTCTTTTCGATGCCCTGAGCCGCCATCCGAAAATGCACAAGACCAATCTTAGTTGCCTTCAGGCGACTTTCAGCGGAGCAGATTCTCTGCCGCGGACGGTTAAAGACCGGTTTGAGAAAATGGTGAAAAAGCAAGGCGGGAATGTTCAACTCATGGAAGGGTACGGCTTAACTGAAGCTGTAACGGCGATCATGGCAATGCCAATAGGCAATTACAGGGAGGGTAGCATTGGAATACCCTTTCCGGATATGTTGGCAAAAATCGTCCGGCTTAACACGACTGATGAAGTGCCATGCGGTGAAGAAGGAGAAATCTGCATTTCCGGCCCGGCGGTAATGCTTGGTTATCTTGATCAGCCGGAGGAGACAGTGAATACTTTACGACAGCATCCTGACGGCAAATTATGGCTCCATACCGGAGACATCGGCACTATGGATGAAGATGGTTTTTTTTATTTTAAACTGCGGCAAAAACGGATGATCAAATCTTCGGGCATGAACGTCTATCCGGCGCAGGTGGAAGATATTCTCTATAAACATCCGGATGTACGGGCTGCGTGTATTATCGGAGTCCCGGATCGAAGCGCAGGTTCAGCTTATCAAAGGGATTGTTGTTTTGAAGGACCCTGCTAAAGCATCTCCGGAAATGGAGAAAATATTGATTGATTTTTGCCGTGATCATCTGATTAAATGGAGTTGCCCGCGGAGAAATAGAATTTCGAGATATCCTGCCGAAAACACTTGTCGGGAAAATTGCCTTTCAATGTTTTGGAAGAGGAAGAAATTGCCAAATTGAAGGCTGCCGGAAAGTTTAGCGGAAATTGAAAACATACGCGCTTCGCATATTAATCCAGCAAAAGATTATAATTAAAGTTATTAAGGAAATATATCAATGGAGAAAATTACGGAATTTAAAAACATCATCACTGACCCTTATGCTTATTGCCGTAAGTATAAGGAAGAAACAGGCAAAAAAATTGTTGGTTATACCTGCTCCTACACTCCCGAAGAAATTATCTATGCCGCAGGAGCGCTTCCTTTCCGGCTTTTCGGCACAAATGAAGGAATTCATCTGGCCGACGCGCAACCTGCAATCATACTGCTGCTCTCTGGTTCGGGGCATAATGGAAGAGGGGCTTTCCGGAAGGCTGGATTTCCTGGATGGAGTCGTTTTCCCGCATACGTGCGACTCCTTCCAGCGGCTCTCTGATATCTGGCGGATTAACGTTGCCCATCAGTTTCATCTCGATATCGTTTTGCCGGTGAAGCTAAATACCGCCAGCGCGCGGCAATATATGATTGATGTTCTGGAAAAATTTAAAAAAGATTTGGAGCAGCGCCCTGAGTGTTAAAATCACAGACGCAATGCTCTCCGACTCATCAAAACATATAATCAGATCCGGGCGCTCATGATGAAGCTCTATGCTCATTCGTACCCAAAGACCGGAAATCATCAGCGGCCGCGATTTCCATAGCATTATCAAGGCGGCCATGATCATGGACCGGCAGACTCTTGTTAAGACGCTTTCGGAAATCATAAGACAGATGGAAAACGTCAAGGTGACAAAATAAAACCCGGCACCAAAAGAATTGTGCTTGCCGGAAGTGTATGCAGTCATCCGGATATTTACGATATCATCGAAAATGCCGGAGGGGTTGTCGTCTGGGATGATCTTTGCACGGGATCGAGATACTTTGATGGTGTCCTGGATGAAAAAGCTCCTCCGATTGAGGCAATAGCGCAAAGATATCTGGACCGGCCCATCTGTCCGGCGAAACATGCGGGACTAATGGATCGGGGCGAAAATATCGTCCGGATGGTCAGAGAAAGTAAGGCAGACGGGGTTGTGTTTCTGCTGCTTAAATTCTGTGATCCTCATGCCTTTGATTATCCTTATATAAAAGAAATGCTCGATACAGAAAATATCCCCTGCATGCTCTTGGATATGGAAGAACATCTTCCCTCAGGCGGGCAATTGCAGACCCGTTTCGAAACATTCGTTCAAATATTATAAAAACGGATTTCAGCAACACGAAAAAGGACGTAAAATGAAAAAACAGATATTGGAAATACTCAAAATCATCATGATCTTTTTATTCGGTAAATTCAAAAAATTTACCCTTCGGTTCAAAAAATCGAAATCGATGAAAGACATGATGACAGTTTATTACAGCGAAGCCAAATCGGCCAGGATGACGGGCAAAAAAGTAGCCTGGATCACCAGCGGCGGCCCTGTGGAACCGCTCATCGCGATGGATGTCATTCCTGTCTATCCGGAAAATCACGGCGCCATGATCGGAGCATCCAAAATGGGAGGCGGGCTTTGCGAAAAGGCGGAGACCATGGGATATTCCAGCGATTTATGCTCTTATGCGCGTTCCGATATCGCCTGCGCTACCGTTAATGGCGGCCCTATCGGCGGTTTGCCCAAACCCGACATGTTGGTGTGCTGCAACAATATCTGCGGGACAGTTCTTAAATGGTATGAAGTTCAGGCGCGGTATTTCAATGTGCCACTGTTCATTCTCGATACGCCCATTTGTCATACGGCGTACACACCGGAGATCGCCAGGTATGTTCGCAGTCAGTTTGATGAGTACTTCGCTTTTTTGGAAAGCGCCTGCAAAAGAAAATTCAATTATGACCGTCTGAATGAGGTACTGCTTCGTTCTTTTCAGACACAGGTGCTGTGGCAGGAAATACTGGATAGGGCCACAAACAAGCCTTCGCCCATGACGGCTTTTGACGCTTTTTTTCACATGGCGTTGATTGTCACCTTGAGAGGCACGCCGGAAGTTATTGATTATTACACGGCACTTCTGGCCACAATGAAAGACCGCGTGACGCGCGGCATCGGCGCTGTTCCCAATGAAAAATACCGCCTGCTTTGGGATAATATTCCCATCTGGCATCGTATGAAATGGCTTTCCCAGAAATTTGCTTCCCATAACGCTTGTCTGGTTGCGGATACCTATACCTCGGCGTGGTGCGGCACATTAAAATACGTCAGCGGCGATAATCCCATTGATTCTCTAGCGGAGGTTTATACCAGAATTTATCTGAATATCGGAGTTGACGAAATGGCCAAGATGATCATAGCCATGATCGACAAATATGACGTGGACGGGTTGGTATTGCATTCGAACCGGAGCTGCAAACCGTATTCTTTCGGCCAGCTCGATATTCAGAGGATAGTCGAACAGGAAAGAGGAATACCGTGCCTGATGATCGAAGCCGATATGGCCGATGAAAGGAGCTTTTCCGAAAGCCAGATATCAACGAGAATAGATGCATTTATGGAGATCATTAAAGAGAGAAAAGAGACCTCTAAAAAAGAGATCGTAAAAAATTAAAACAAAAAGAAAACAGAAGAAAATGATTACAGCAGGTATTGATATAGGTTCCATCACAGCGAAAGCGGCCATTTTTAAGGACGGCAAACTCCTTGCCGCGAAGGTTATTTTTACCGGCTATAACGCGGAACTCGCCGGCCAAAAGGTTTATGACGAAGTCCTGAATGAGGTGGGTCTTGGCAAAACTGCCATTGAAAAGATTGTCTCCACCGGATACGGCCGCAACAGCGTTAAATTTGCCGATAAATCCTATACAGAAATCATGTGTCACGCCGCCGGGGCTCATTTTCTGAATCCGCATATCCGTTCCATTATCGACATCGGCGGGCAGGACAGCAAAGCTATTCTTCTCGACGATAAAGGCAAAGTAAAAAACTTTGTCATGAATGATAAATGTGCCGCCGGAACGGGGCGTTTTCTGGAAGTTATGGCTCGCGCTCTGGAAGTCAATCTGGATGACTTCGGAGCCATGTCCATAAAATCGAAACAGCCCTCCAAAATAAGCAGTCTCTGTACCGTATTCGCGGAATCAGAAGTAATTTCCCTTATTGCCAAGGGAGAACAGCGGCAAGATATTATTGCCGGAATCCACGAATCCATTGCCGCCAGGGTTTCGTCCATGGTCGGCCGCGTCGGAATAAAAGAACCGGTCATGATAACAGGAGGAGTTGCCCGCAATATCGGAGTTGTCCACGCCCTCGAAAAGAAGCTGGGGATAAAAATAGAAGTGTCGCTTTATGCTCAGGTCAACGGAGCGATAGGCGCCGCCTTTCTGGCAGCGTCACTATAATCGTTTCCCCGATTTAAAAATTATTTTTTTCATCGAATCACGGGTATAAACCCTCCGCTTCGCGGGATTGTTCAACTTACCAATTCCACTGCGCTTCGCTTTCGTAATTGGAGTTTCAACAATAAAAATGCAGACAGATAATGATTTTATGAAAATAGCGTTGGACCAAGCGCGAGAAGCTTACCGCTGCGGCGAAGTTCCCGTAGGAGCGGTATTGGTGCACGAAGGTAATGTTTTAGCACAGGCGCATAATTCACCTATTATGAAGAATGACCCTTCGGCGCACGCGGAGATGCTGGTCTTAAGGCGGGCGGGAGAAAAAATCGGCAATTACCGGCTTGCCGGGGCCCAGCTTTACGTTACACTGGAACCCTGTGTAATGTGCGCGGGAGCGATTGTTCAGGCGCGATTGGCGCGCGTCATTTTCGGGGCGCGTGATCCGAAATGCGGCGCGGTTGGTTCATTATATAATATTTTGACTGATGAAAGATTGAATCATCAGGTGGAAGTAACGGAAGGAATATTGCGGGAAGAATGCGGAGAAATTTTGAGTAGATTTTTTCAGCAAAAGAGGATAAAAGCCGATTCGACCGATTAATAAAGTGTGGAGAGGTACCGAAGTGGTCGTAACGGGATCGACTCGAAATCGATTTGGGGGCCACAAGCTCCCACGGGGGTTCGAATCCCCCTCTCTCCGCCATTATTCGCAACAGAAAAAAGATAACGGAACAAAAGGGTTCGCTCGGCATGCGCCGGGCGCCCAGCGTATGCTGGGCGAATTCCCCTCCGCCATAGATAGATACCGAGACGTAACACATTACGTCAATATGATAAAAAAATATTGTTTTTCTGGGAGAGATGTCCGAGCGGCCGAAGGAGCACGACTGGAAATCGTGTGTATGCCCACAAAGGTGTACCGCGGGTTCGATTCCCGCTCTCTCCGCCAGAAAAATTCGTAAATTTCGATTTTTATCGAATAAAATTCTTTAACCTGCCTTTAACCTTCTTTAACCTACCTGCTTTAGAACCCCACACCGGATTTTGACCTGCCCCCCGAAAACCGATCCAATATTTAAGTTAGGATTGGGGTATAATAAGAAAGATATTAAAGGGGGTAAGAGATATGAGCAGAAAGCGATTTACGATGGAGCAGATTATTGGTTTACTTCGGGAGATGGATGTAAAAATTTCACAGGGCAAAAATGTTGGGCAGATTTGCCGGGAGATAGGGATATCAGAACAAACATACTACAGATGGCGTAAAGAATATGGCGGTATGAAGACTGTCCAGGTAAAGCGCCTTAAGGATTTGGAAAGGGAGAACTCGCATCTCAAGAAAGCAGTAGCAGAACTAACCGTGGACAAGCTGATTTTGAAGGAAGCTTTGGAGGGAAACTATTAAGCCCCGACAGACGCAAGCGCTGCGTGGAGCATGTGAGGGAGAAACTTCATATTTCCGAACGGCGTGTCTGTCGGGTGATAAATCAACCCCGGTCAACCCAGAGACATTCCACTATAGCCAGATGTGATGAGGGGCGTTTGAGGTCGGAGATTATTGGGCTAGCCCTCAAGTATGGCCGTTACGGTTACCGAAGGATAACAGCTCTTTTACAACAGGATGGATGGCGGGTTAATCATAAACGGGTGGAAAGGATCTGGCGGGAGGAAGGCCTGAAGGTTCCTAAGAGACAAACGAAACGTGGTCGTTTGTGGTTGAATGATGGTTCTTGTGTTCGTCTTCGGCCGACGCATCGTAACCATGTTTGGTCTTATGATTTTGTTGCCGATCGCACCCATGACAGTCGACCAATCAAGATGCTCACAGTTATTGATGAATACAGTCGTGAATGTTTGGCTATTGTTACGGAAAGGAATTTAAAATCTGATGATGTCCTGGATTGTCTGACAGAAATGTTCATTCGTCATGGAGCGCCGGAGTATATTCGCTCGGATAACGGGTCGGAATTTACGGCAAAGATGGTTCGTCGATGGTTGTCAAACATTGGTGTTCAGACCCTTTATATTGAACCGGGCAGTCCTTGGGAAAACGGCTATATTGAAAGTTTCAACGGCAAGCTCAGAGATGAATTACTAAACGGAGAAATATTCTATACTTTGAAAGAAGCGAAAACGTTAATTGAAAAATGGCGCATGGAATACAACACGTTCAGGCCGCACAGTTCTTTGAATTACCGTCCTCCAGCGCCAGAGGCGTACCTGAATTGAGAAATAAAAAATGCCTGAATCCTAACTTAACATGTGGTACAAGGATTTGGGGCAGGTCATTTATGAGTTAGGCGAAAACCACTAATGCGATGTGAGGGCATGACGCGTATACAAAAGCGCGGCCTCAACCCGATTTCTGATCTCGGCCTTCAAGAATATGTTGCGCAGATGAGTCTTGACGGTCTTGGAGCTTATGAAAAGCTTATTGGCGATTTCTTCATTGGTCATGCTGTGGCTGATCAGTTCCATAATCTCTATCTCTCGCGGGGAAAGCATTTTCAGCTTTTCCGAATGTAGTTCGGTGAGAGGTTGAATAAGATCTCTTCTCATTCTGAATTTTTTTAAGACTTCCTCGAAAACACGTGTGTTCGTCTCAGCATCGAGCCAGATCTCTCCCCGAAACACCACGCGAATGCATTTAATAAGTTGCTCTACACCCTGTTCGAATCGGAAAAAACCACGCACTCCCCCCAGCATCATCATCACAACATTTTCCTCATTGAAGCGTATACCGATGATGATGGCCTTCACGTTAGGCATCTTATTCATATAATGGAGAATTTTTTCCAAATCCAGGGCCGCCACATCTCGCAAAATGGCCTGCTCAAAGAGTAAAATATCCGGCGGTTGCTTGACCATTTGCTCCATGAAGGCAAGGACCTTTTTCGCCTCACTCTCGAGATCTTCGGTGATGACGGCGCTGAGGAGTTTGATATCTTTCTCATTGTGCAGGCGATTTATAAGTTTTTGCAAATACTTTTCATCATGAATGACTACGGCCAGTTTGATCATCTTCTACCTCCTGGTAATATTAACATTGATGGTCCGTCATCGATAAAACCGGTTCCGGAGAAAATGCTATGGCTTAAAACAGATTGTCTTATATACGCATAAAGGAGTAGTCGTAGAATGTCAACTATTAATTGTTTGAAGAATCATAAACCTATAAGTCTGCTAAGGGCTACGATGCTAACTTTCAAACGGTTATCATTGATTCTCAGCGATGAAACCAAGTGTGACTTTGTAGCGAAGTCAACATGTCTGATGAATTATTCTCCAGTGCCGGGGGAGTTATTCCCCACTATTGGCTGAAAAAAAGGGCAAACTTTTTCAACAAAAAATATTTATCAATTATTTTAATAACATATAGATTGCACATTTGTATTTCTTTGTTGGCATGTAAGTTGCTGTTATGTATTCCAGAAATATTATGGAGGTGGGTATCATGAAAAAAGCGTTATGGTATGTAGTTGGCACGATTTTTCTTTTGTCAACCTTAGCTTTTGCTGCTGATAATGCTACTTCACCTGATAAGATTGGTCCGGTTAAAACAAATATTGTCAAGGCCGCCAAAATGCATGCTACAGGAAAAGTTATAGAAATTTCTGATGCATCTATTAAAATTGAACGTACTGTAAAAGGTGATGTAGAAACCATGGAGTTTGCTTTAGAAAAACCTGTAAAAAATATTATTGTAAATGATTCCGTGAAAATAGCATACACTGAAAATGACGGTAAATTAATAGCATCGAGAGTGGCCAAAGTAACTTTCAAGAAAAAAGAAATTAAGCCGGCTGAGGTAAAGCCTGATTCAGATAAAAAATAATTAGTTGGAGTCCCTTAATTATAAAGGGTATAAAATAAAACAAATTTAAGAAGGAGGATTTTAAGATGAAGCGTTTAGGATTATTTGTTGTAGCATTGGTTTTTGCATTTTGCACCACCGTAATGGCAGCCGATCAACCCGTTCCTGCTCAGACACCGGAACAGACTGTAGCAGCCGAAAAGGCTAACACTAAGGTAGATGAAGCGAAAGTAAAGGCTGATGCGAAGAAAGCCAAAGCTAAGAAAAAAGCCAAAGCTAAGAAAGCAAAAGCCGCTAAGAAAGCTGCCGAGAAAAAGGCTGAAGAAGAAGCTCCTGCTGAAGCACCCGCAAAATAAGTTTGTAAAAACTTTATGTGGTTTTGAAGAAGGGATAGGTAAAACCTGTCCCTTCTTTTTTTGTTTATTACACCCAAACAACTGGCTAAATTGTAATACCAATTTGGCATCAAACGCTAAGCATAAATTGTATATTATGAAATATAATTAAATAGTTAACAAGATCATTACTTGATGTTTGATTGCAAATTGGTATAAGTAAACTCATCAATCATTGCTATTGTTGATTTCAACTGCAAATTTTGATAATAAGAACTTGAAAAAGCAGTTGGATTAAGTTTCATTTCACTTAATTATTCGTTCGGTGTGAATGTGAATCCGAACAAGCAACGTTGACGATGCACTAAGCAAGAAGGATTTATGAATCAGCCTCTGCGCGTTTTGATGGTCGAAGATTCAGAAGACGATGCCAGTTTATTGTTACGCGTCCTGCGCCGTGGAGGCTATGAGCCCGTCTACGCGATAGTGGATACTCCTTCCGCCATGCGTGCTGCTTTAAAAAATCAGGAGTGGGATGTGATCACTTCTGACCACGCCATGCCCCACTTCAGCGCCCCGAAGGCCTTGGCACTGGCTAAGAAATTACGCCCAGACTTGCCGTTTATCATCGTATCCGGAGCAATTGATCTCAACCTGGCTGTTTCACTGATGAAAGAAGGCGCACAGGACTATATTCAAAAAAAGACGGAGTTGCCCCGCTTGGTTCCGGCAATTAGACGTGAATTGGATGAGGCAAAAACACGTCGTGAAGACCAACAGGTTAGGGATGCGCTGGAAATATCTGAAACTCGTTATCGGCGGCTCTTTGAAACGGCTCAGGATGGGATATTGATTCTCGATGCAGATACGGGTCAGATACAAGACGTGAATCCATTCCTGATAGAGATGTTGGGCTATGCGAAGGAAGAGTTTTTAGGAAAGAAACTCTGGGAAATTGGTGCATTTAAAGATATTAAAGCATCGAAAGGCCACCTTTTTGGAATTGCAGAATAAAGGATATGTTCGCTACAAGAATTTACCGCTGGAGACGAAAGACGGGCGTCCGATGGACGTGGAATTTGTCAGTAATGTCTATCTTGTTAATCATCATAAAGTGATTCAGTGCAACATCCGCGATATCACCGAACGTAAACGTATAGCAGAGTCTTTGCAAAAAGCTCATAACGAACTGGAACGACGAGTAGAGGAACGGACGATTGAACTTCAGACGGCTCTTTCTGAAATCAAAAAAATGAAAGACCAACTCGAGGCCGAGAATATTTACTTGCGTCAACAGAACAAAATAAAACAGAAATTTGAAAATATTATCGGACAAAGCGATGGTCTCAAGTATGTTCTATATCGCGCACAGCAAGTTGCACCTCAGAACACAACGGTCCTCATTCTCGGGGAAACCGGTACGGGTAAGGAGCTGATTGCTTTTGCCGTCCATAACATGAGTCCTCGTAAGGAGAGACCCTTGATCACGGTCAACTGTGCCGCCTTGCCGGGTAATTTAATAGAGAGCGAATTATTCGGTCGGGAGAAGGGCGCATTTACCGGGGCCGATACCCGGCAGATAGGCCGGTTTGAGATTGCCAATGGTTCCACCATTTGTCTGGACGAGATAGGAGAACTGCCGCTGGAGTTGCAGGCGAAGCTGCTTCGGGTAATTCAGCATAACGAGTTTGAGCGCCTGGGTTCGTCCCATACCATCAAAGTCGACGTGCGGATTATAGCGACGACCAATCGAGACCTTGAGGAAGAGGTCCGCAAAGGCCGGTTTCGGCAGGACCTTTACTATCGGCTCAACATATTCCCCATCACTGTTCCACCATTGCGGCTGCGCAAAGATGACATCCCGCTGATGGCCCAGGCCTTCATGGAACGATACTCCAGAAAATTGGGCAAACAGATTACGACTATCAAGAAGGAGACGATGAAGGCACTGCAGGATTATCCGTGGCCAGGAAATGTCCGGGAGTTGGAAAGCATTATTGAAAGGGCTGTGATCTTGTGCCCCGGGCCGGTTTTGCAACTGGCGGATAAACTGGTGATTTCATCCCCAACACTTTCAGTTGCCATGAGGACATTGGAAGATACGGAGCGCAGCCAAATTCTAAAAATCCTTACGGAAACCAAATGGCGCATTGAGGGAAAAGACGGGGCCGCAGCGATTCTGGGCATCCACCCGAGCACCTTAAGAGCGCGGCTGCATAAGCTGGAAATAATGCGACCTGCAACAAAAAAAGCAGGTTAGTAGGCTGTTCAATTGTTGACCTCGCATCAAAATATCCCTCAATATACTGAGGTTCCACCAAATATTGAGGGTGAAATAAGCACTTCATACTTCTGTGCTGTCCTCCCCTATTAATCTAACAACATATTATTAAAGGATGAATCCAAACTTCTGGTTCTTCTTCGGATATTGGCAGGCTATTTGCAACTATGATCTGAAAAATCACTATGCAGTCGTCTAATAAACGGACATCTTTTTGAAGACATCTGAATTTGGATGAATAAAGATCAGCAGCTAAAGGAGAATTTATGGCCAGTATCAAATGCATTTACTGTAATTTTGTTGGGACCATTGAAAAGCAAGGCATCACTCTTGATGGTAAAGCTAGTGACATACCGATTTCACGTAGCTTCAAGCAAAAAGGACATAATCATTTTCTTATGCAAGTGTTGCTTGCCATACTTATCGGAGTTGCGTGTGCTATGCCAGTCATGGCCGCACAGATTCAACTGCCAGCGATTGTTGAGCCAGCCAGCCAAGAGCATCACGTCGGCAAACTTATATTTGTTGAATTGGTGACGCCGAACATCACTGTCGCCAAGAAATTCTATGCGGGACTGTTTGGCTGGACATTTCGCGACATTCAGGACGGTGAGACAAAGTACGCCGAGGCATTTCTCGACGGTCATCCGGTCGCAGGACTGATTCAAAAGAATATACCGGCGAGCCAGCATCGACAGCCAGCGTGGCTGAGCTTCTTCGCCGTGGGTGATGTCGACGCAGCAAAAAATGTTGCTTTGCAAAATGGCGCGAAGATTCTGTTCGAGCCACATAGCATTCCTAATCGCGGCAGGGAAGCAGTATTCGCTGATCCGCAGGGAGCCGTTTTTGCAGTCCTCGCTTCCAGTAACGGTGATCCACCCGATGTTCTGGCCGCACCCGGAGAATGGATTTGGATCTCTTTAATTACGAGCGATCCGGAGACCAATGCTGCTTTCTACCAGACGCTATTCGACTATGAAGTCTTCGAATTGCCCTCTAGCGCAGGAGCCCAGCATCTCTTGCTCGCGTCTGATAACTATGCTCGTGCGAGCGTGAATACGCTGCCTGCAAATAGGCCCAATGCTCATTCCCACTGGCTCAATTACGTACGCGTTAAAGATACGGTCAAGATGACTGCAAAGGTCGTGGCACTGGGTGGCCGCGTGCTGGTCAAGCCGCGGATTGATCGCCATGGCGGCAAAGTTGCGGTGGTTGCCGACCCGTTTGGGGCACCTTTCGGATTGCTTGAATGGCCGGACACTGAAAGTAAAGAGGTGACCAAATGAATATCATACTTTTACGATGGTTACGCTGGTTAGCGCTCGCCTTTGTGCTCTGCATGTTGACAGTCCTGTTGTATGGTTGCATCGTCCCTGGTGGCGGATACGGATACGATGACGGAGGGGGCATTGGAGGGGCTTACTATGAACCCTTTGGTTTTGACTATGGTGGCTGGGGACCTGGCTACCAAGTGGCGCCGTTTCGCGGTGGTGATCATCGCCCAGCCAGTGGAGGTGGCCACGCATCTGCGCATGCATACAGATCCGCGCCGGCTTCCCACTCGATGCCGTCTATTCCGTCGCATTCGAGTTCTGGTGGCTCGCATTCGCATTCTGGTAGCTCGCGATCACGTTGAAGTAGTCGCAATATTGAGTATATGTCCGGGAAGCTCTTGAATTTTCTGAATCCTTATGATTCAAAATTGACATATCATCATAAGAATGAATGTCCATTTTGAGAAGCGTATAGAGTTGTCACAGATGTTCAACAAATTAAAAGATCGAGAGGAAAATATATGGACTCATCATACAATTCACCCACCACTAAGCCGTTATATCGCGGCACCCAAGTTGTCTGGTATATTCTTGGTCTCATTGAAGTGCTATTGGCGTTTCGATTTGGCTTAAAGCTGCTTGCCGCCAACCCTTCAGCTGGTTTTAGCAGTTTCATTTACACGGTAAGTTATCCTTTTGCCGGGCCGTTTCTCAATGTCTTCCATGCCTCGCAGGTCCAAGAGGGTGTTTTTGAATGGACCACCTTATTGGCCATGTTTGTCTTCTTGCTGATTGCCTGGGGCATTATCAAGCTGTTTTTTATGAGCAAAACAGTGTCCACGACGGAAGCTGCGGCTAAAATGGACGAAGACAATAATTAACATTATTTATGATGTTGGTCATTATACAAATGAGTGTCCTTTCTGAAAAACGCGCCGTGATGTTTTGAAAAGTTGTGGACCCAAAGAAGGCAGCCCTGGATGTGGCGGTACAGAAAGGGCAGTGTCGTTGAGCAAGATACAACAGGACTGCGCACCATGGCTAATATAGGACCACGACAGTCCCGACCACAACAACAGGTAGACCATGAAAGGGGAAGAAATTAGAAAAAAAGGATTTCTTGAAGAAATGTTTAGGATGTGCAAACAAAAAATTAAACAAGAGGTGTAAAGATGCAAGCAATAACAGTAAAAAAAGTGTTCATGTTCGTAGCTGCCGTGTTCTCCATGAGTTTGATGGTTGGGTGTCCCCATATGGATAAAAATGGATGTCCGACACAATATTATGCTGCCTCTGAGCCGGAAAAGGTCGTCATCCTGGCGTCTGAACCAAGGGTCGAGGAAAAAGTTATGGCCGCCGCAGCGGAGCCAACGACTATTGTCCTTGCTTTTGAGGACATACATTTCAATTTCGATAAGTCGACCCTTACGCCAGAAGCGCAGAGGATCCTGAAAAGGAATATCCAGATTCTGAAAGATAACCCTAATGCTCATGTCCGCATTGCGGGTTATACCTCTGCTTCCGGCACTGAAGAGTACAACCAGAAGTTAAGCGAAAGAAGAGCAAAAGCTGTTGAGGAATATCTCATTAACGAAGGCATCATTATACCGGACAGGCTTACCATGATCGGCTATGGAAAGACAGATCCGGCAGAGTATGAAGCAGCTCCCCAAGAGCTTTACTCAAAAGCAGCAAAGGCAAACATGAGGGTTCTTTTTCAAATCGTCGTGCAATAAGAGCATCGAGTTAAGGGTCCGGAAAGATGTTTTACATTGATCCGGACTCTTGCGTTTAAAACAAAATAGCCCGGAAAAGACTACAGCATGTCCAAACAGGTCGACAGCATTACAAAGACGTTGCACCAAATCTGAAATGACACTCAACGAATGAGTAATGGTTAAAAAAATAGCATAATCGATTGGCCGGGGACTTTCCTTCACAT
Source organism: uncultured delta proteobacterium (assembly GCA_963710995.1). Taxonomy (GTDB): domain Bacteria; phylum Desulfobacterota; class Syntrophia; order Syntrophales; family Smithellaceae; genus Smithella. Next base: position 11,625 of record CAVQCU010000198.1, on the reverse strand, counting down.
TGTCCCTCAGCATGCTGAGGTTCCACCGCATGTTGAGGGCAAACAAGTCATTTCATTCATCTTCGTTGCTCTCTCTTATTAATCTAACCATCTGTTATTAAAGGATGAATCCAAACTTCTGATTCTCCTTTGGCTATTGGCACTCCATTTGCGAAGGAATTGACGACTGCATACGCAAAGGATGTCAAAGGGGTCAAGGACGTAAACAATGAGATGGTTGTGTCAAATCCTTTGAAAAAGACACCAACCGAGACCTTTGAACAATGCGACATTTTGGTAGAGTTAATATTTTTGATCATTTTCATTTAAGAAAGAGAGGTAATTACCATGAATCAACAGGAATCAGATCAGATATGGCAGCAGCTTCGGTTTCACATAGAAAATTTTTTTAGTCAGACTATTGCAAACGATATGCAGGGAATCGAATACAAGCCTCAATTCATTACTCGGTTACTGGAAATGACGCCCGATCGTAATCAGAACGAAAGCCAGGAAATGAACAGATGAGGGGATCTCGATTATCAATTTAGGGATGATTTTCTATGGCAATCACAGATAAGGCAGTAAGTAATTTTTTAGAAAAAGTAAAAAATGTTGTCAAAGAAGGCGGCTTGGATCTATCTTCTGATGAAGACTTGAGCATCGGCATTATGAACCTCATCAGCATCGAGGAGCATCTATTCTTTACAGCGAACAAGACAAACAAAGACAAATATTATGTCCTGCTAAACGAGATTCGGGAGATTCGGAAAACCCTCCTTAAAAAAATAATCAGGGACTATGAGGGCGAGATATGGTGCATAAGCAAACACCTGCTTGCAGCATCGATGCGACTCATGGAGGTCGGGACCAAAGCTTTAACCAAAGGAGAAGACGAGAAAGCGAAAGGACTGTTCGAACAATCCTACAGGCTTTACATGATATTTTGGGAGATAAACCTCAAACTGGGAGATAAACCGATAGCAGACATCAAACCCATTGAACCAAACAATATACAACCGGAATACGATCAAAAGGAAATCACACTATTTTATGACATAGAATGTGAACACTGCAAAAACTTGGAATCTTTTCTAAGCAAAAACGGTTTATATACGATCTTCAAAATAAAAAAGAAGGAAGTTTCCTTGAACGAGCAAAATCATAGAGAAATGGAAGACCTATACAAGAAATGCATCGACCCCAAAAGGGAACTGGTAGTACCCTTCGCATGCTACAACAATAAATGCTACATGGGTGAAGAAGTGATCACGATGTTCAAGCATTGGATGTGGGACACCGTGAAAGAAAAAGGACAAACACTGAAAACACTCCTGAAAGAAACAACGCTGCCGCCCCATATCAATGCATACCACGAACATTACGCTCAGATACTGGAAACAGCACTAAACTGTTGCAAGGAATAAAAATCAATAATTAAAAGAAGAATTCATCATGATCAAGCAAGTTCATCCACCATAGAGTTACACCCTATAGCGTTGGCTTCCGAGATAGTGGAGACGGACAAAGAATAAAATGCCCGATCAATTGAATAACAAAAAGGAGATAAATCATGGCTAAGAATAACGCAGTGGTGGGAGTCTATGCCTCCCACACCAAGGCAGAAGCAAGCATCAAAGAACTACAGCGGTCGGGGTTCGACATGAAGAAACTGTCCATTGTGGGCAAGGATTATCATACCGAGGAGCATGTCATCGGCTACTATAATGCCGGCGACCGCATGAAGGTCTGGGGCAAGCTGGGGGCCTTTTGGGGCGGCCTTTGGGGTATGCTGTTTGGGTCGGCTTTTTTTCTTATACCAGGTATAGGTCCCATCATGGTGTTCGGACCGCTAGTCGGTTGGATTGTCGCAGCGCTGGAAGGCGCCGTGGTGGTCGGTGGGCTATGCGCTGCTGTGGTTCCTCGTCAATGACAACGTGAAACTGCTCGCGTATCGGATTTTTGATCCCGCCAAAGCCGCGGTTAATCCTGAAGCCAAAGTTGGTGAGCCTAAGCCTGAAGCGAAGGTCGATCCGAAAACTCAATCCAAACCCGAATCAGAGGCTAAAGCCGATGCCAAGCCTGATGCCAAAGGTGATACTAAAACTTCGGCTAAACCTGACGCCAAACCGGAAGTTAAAACGGATACCAAGGCCGAGCCAAAACCAGAAGCCAACGCTGAAGCTGAGACCGAAACCAAAACAGAGCCTAATCCCGAAGTAAAAGCCGTTGAGCCCAACCCTGAATTGAAAACATCAGAGCCTAAGCCTGAAGTAAAAGTCGAACCTCAACCTGAAGCTGAAGCCAAATCCAAGACGCCGTCCGATTTGACGCCTGGGCTTGTCAAGCGAGTCCATAAACTTTATGAGGAACTAGGGTGCGAGGACGTTCAAGCAGTTCAGGACTGGGAGAAGGCTGAGCGGGAGACTCGGAAAGATGAAACCAAAGCCGAGCATAAGCCGGATAAGAAAGATTGATAAAAATATAAAACGAGGAGGCGAATAATGGAAGATATTAGAAGAATACTTGCTGTGAGTTGGATGACTCAATATTGTCAGAGGACGGTTCATTACGCGGTTTCTCTGGCTGCAAAGTACGGTACTGAACTTTCCGTGATTCATGTAATCGATACTTTATGGCTGCAAGGCTGGAATTTACCCACAATGTCGCAGGAGGAGGGGCGTAAGAAGGACATAGAAACAATTAAGACGAAACTGGATAATATTATCAAAGGCGAAGCAAGGAGAGGCGTAAAGGTCAAAAAGATTATTAGAGAAGGCGATCCCATTGAGGAAATTATGAAGGTTATTGAGGAAGAAAAGATTGACCTAGTCATCTCGCGCGCCCATGAAGAAGGCCGTATCGAACGCCTGCTTGTCGGCGGCAGTAACGATGCGTTAATACGGAAAATGCCCTGCTCTGTTTTATTGGTAAAAAAAGAACCCGATACCGTTTAAAATGGAACTACTTGATAAGTTGAATTTGTCTTTATAGGTGCTGTCAAGATTAAAGATAGTTTCTTTTCTTGTAGTCATGAACCTTGGAATGGGGAGTGTAAACCTAACTGTGTAAATGGTTTTAATTTAGGATAAGAATTGAAACTAAATATTCAGGAGGATTTTACATGAAGTTATCATTTGATGTTCAAGAAGAGTTGAGCAAGTGTAAAACTCTGGAAGATATTTCCGGGAAGAATGGTTTATTGAAGCGGATGCTTAAGGATATGACGGAACAAATCCTTGAAGCAGAGATGACCGACCATTTGGGATACGAGAAACATTCAACAGAGGGAAGCAATAGCGGAAACAGCCGCAACGGGAAAACAGTAAAAAACGTTCGATCAGATTTCGGTGATTTTAGTCTGGAGACACCGCGGGATCGGAACAGCACCTTTGAGCCAACCATTGTTAATAAACGTCAAAACGACATCAGTGATCTTGATGAGAAGATCATTTCGATGTACGCCAAAGGCATGACCGTCCGCGACATTCAGGAACACATCAAAGATTATTATGGCGTAGAAGTATCACCAACCACGATTTCAAATATAACAGATAAAGTCATGTCACTAGCGGCGGAATGGCAGGCACGTCCATTATCACCAGTTTATGCGATCGTTTTCTTTGACGCCATTCACTATCATGTTCGCAATGAAGGGAAAGTTGTCAATAAAGCGGCTTATACCTGCCTGGGCGTTGATTTAAAGGGGAGTAAAGATGTATTAGGCCTCTGGGTTGGGAAAATGAAGGTGCCCATTATTGGCTAGGCATTATGAATGAATTAAAGAACCGGGGAGTTGAAGATATTTTTATTGCCTGTGTTGATGGCCTGAAAGGATTTCCGGAAGCCATTAACAGCGCTTTCCCCCAGGCAGAAATTCAACTCTGCATCGTGCATATGATCCGTAATTCGCTCAAATATGTGGGGTCAAAATATCAGAAAGAATTTATTGCCGATCTGAAAACGGTCTATAAAGCGCCCGGTGAAGACAAGGCTTCTTTTGAGCTGGATAAACTAATTGCTAAATGGGGCCAGAAATATCCTCTGGCGGTTAATCCGTGGAAAAATCACTGGAACCATGTGTCAACTTTTTTTAAATATCCGGAGCATGTCCGAAAACTTATTTATACGACGAATGCCTTGGAAGGTTTGCATCGGCAGTTGCGTAAGGTAACAAAAAACCGGGCACTTTTCCCCAATGATGACGCTCTGACAAAAATATTATATTTGGCAATCCAGGATGTAATGAAAAAATGGACGATGCCACTAGCAAGCTGGGCTTTGACAATTTCACAGCTGGCTGTTATGTATCAAGGCAGATTCGATTTGACAACAATATGAAATTCCCATTTACACAGATTAATTTACAGTCTCTTGGAATGAGATTAATTGGTTGGAGTGGCGATTTTTATGGTTTGAGAATCTTTGCAGTTAGTTATCGGCTATGCAATCTTTCAACTGGTATTTGTTAAGATGAAATCGCGAAAATGAAGGTGTGGCAGAACTTTCTAACATCTACAAATCCACAGTATTTGGCAGTCATATGAATTGAGGATTACCATTTAAAAGATTAAACGAAAAAGATCAGCCGGAGCCCTGCATCATGTGATATGCAGGAGAATTGACCGCGAGAAAATCTTTACAGATAAAAAGGTGGATTGATATTTTGAAGGATGTCCCCTAGTACCCAACATCAAGAAAACCAATAGACCAATCATCTTCATGTTTTTCTCCTATCAATAAATAATGTAAGACGCCTCTATCCCTGTCAGGCTTATCTCTGTCGGCGGTAAACTATTTCGATCCTTTGTCCATCCTCCGATTGAGTGAAACTATAAAATATGGTCTCGCCATCATCCCTGATCGTTGCCATCTCATCACAATTTATACCCCCGTTACACCATGATATCTTTGGAATGTTGAATTGTCTCCCGGTTATCGTAAAAGGCCCGGAACCATGAGGGGATGGTATCCAGACACCAACTAATACATGCGGATTATTGCGTGCAAATTGAGGTTCCAGCCACTTCCATATCTGCCCAATAATGACCTCATTCCCTTTGATATCAAGAGTCGTGTCAAAGGTCCCAAATGGGTAACTAGAAAAATGCGTAAATCGGGCACCGTTGAGTTTCCTCAGCCACTCCTTATCTTCTTTCTGCTTTTTGACCGCCATCGCTTCAGGACTCGATGCCTTTGCCGCCATCTCTTTTTTTGCCTCGATCTCGTATATCTTGTCCTGCGCAGCGCGGGCATCTGCCGGGGCAGGGTTTGTCATGATATATAACCGAAGTGCCTTCATGACTCCATCAAATTGACCGGATTGCTCAAGGGCGATGCTGAGGTTGTAATAGGCCTCAGGCCACCAGGGAGCAACGAGTAGTGCCTGATGATATGAGTTTGCAGCAGACTCAAACTCTTTGGTATCCTTTGCTTCTTTCTGCATGGTTACTGCCTTTATGAAATGCCGCCTTGCCTCTTCCGGTATGGCTGGTTTCTGCTGCATCCCCTGTACATGCCTGATAATTTTCTCCCGTAAGGCATAGTCATGGGGATTCTTCCGGAGGTTAGCTATGTATTGGTTGAGGGTGTCTTTTTGCGACTGCGCCAGCACAGTAGACATAAACACAAAGATGAGCAGGCATATCAACAATACTGCAAAACTTATCTTTTTCATGGGTTGTCCCTCCTGAAACCTGTTTCGCTTTTTGTTCCCGTAGGATTGAACCTTATGATCAAATCATCTATTTAACTGAACGCACCGGAAGGGCTCCGCCGGCAAGGTTGTCGCTAACCCGGCGAAACCCGTACCAAGTGCCATGGTCGAAATTGAAGAGGAGCGCATCGGAACCACGCGTCTCGGAAGACCAACAGCTACCGATAGTCAACTTGATTAACTCCGTTAAGTGAACGTCATTATATTGGGCTCGATAACTCTTACTGCTGTCAGACAACCCTGTTAACTCATTCAGCGTCGGCATCCGCCAGTCCGTATAACCGCCCCCGCGGTAATTCTCGCAATAGGACTTAGCGATCTCCCAGCTTATGGCGCTACCGTTGTCATGCGCTGCCCACATCAGGTTGGTCCATGTGTCCAGGACCGTCCCGTTGTTATAAGCGATAAAACGACCGTCTTGGGCTCTGATTGTTTTTTGAACATTATTATTTGTTTGTCTTGGATCAACACATATACCCTTTTCGCATACGCGATCTCCCTTGCAATCAATATCTTTTGTACAATCTGCATGAGTTCCTGTAGAGAAAAACAAAACAAAAATAATGGCGATAGCAGTTAAATTCAGAAAGAATACAACTTTTTTCATCGTTTCATTCCTCCTTAAATTAATCTTCAATTACTGACACCTGGCGTTGTGCGCGTCGATTTCCTTTTGCACCTCTCTGCGACATTCATCAGTAGTGCATTGGTCTCGTTTTGCCAAAAGGGCTTGCCGCTCTTGCTCACATGCCGCCGCTTGTTCTTGAGTTAGTGCAAGGATGATTACCTTCTTGGCGGATGAATCGTCTGGCGCTACCATCGCGGTTGTCGATGCGCTCAGCGCATGAGGTGGAAGCATTATGACACCAGCCATAATCGCCAATGCAATCGCACTGCATAGGAATCCTCTCTGTTTTTTCATATCAACCTCCTTTTGATAAGAATTCTCTTTTGTGGGATAAAGTATAGGAAACGTGATTTTGTGTGTCAAGAGAATCTTGACCGCAAAATGTTAGGTGTAGAAGACGATATTTGTCGGGCGTAGATTGTGTTGATTACGGTTTGAAAGATTGTATAAATTGTGAAAATAAGAAAATATAAATGGCGGTCTTTTGTCGGAACATCGGCAGGATTGACGACCATGCAATCGATTCCTTTTTCTCTTAATTTGTCATGGAGCCAGAAGCCACTGAAACCGGCTTCATAAACAGTATGATACGTGGCTCCTGGAAATGTTCTTTCCAAATAATACGTCAGTTTCTCAACCTCCGGCGGTTAGGTGAAGGTCTTATGTTCAAACCGCTCGGTATGTATGCTTACACTCCAGCTCTTCTTGTGGATATCCATGCCCACGTAAATGTGTTGACCTCCAAAGTCAAGTTTGTTACTCTTTTCCATGGCAAGCCTCCTTTGGGTATTTATTGAGCCGCATAAAACACCAGACTCCTGTCTGGTGATGTAGCGGCAACCCGCAGGGTTCATGCAAGATGTCGCATGTAACATTAAAGAAGCCCCCAGCTCCTGCTGGGGGAGGGTCACTTGTGTTTTGGCGAACTAAACATACTATAACAAAGTTGAGACTTGCCTTTGTATTTTTTTAACATAAGGTCTGATAATTACCCACGACTGAAACTAAGAATGAAAAAATTGAACTTTAACTCAATATGGTATAAGTATTTGGGGCAGATCACCCGTGTGTGTAGCTTCAATCCATATAGGAGTCATCCATGAACGATGAATTAGAAAAAAGGAAATTTCAGCGCCTTGAATGCCCTTTGGAAGGCACGATTAAGATTGTACCCATTAAGGAAGTGCCAAACAATCTACCTCCGCTGCATATTAAAAGCCGAAATATTTCAGAAAATGGAATCTGTCTTGAGATAAAACCTATCGAAGTTGAAGGCATCAATTTGCCTTCAGGACTCCCTTTTGCAAGGGAACACCGTATATACATGAACATTGAGCTCATTCCGAATGAACAGCTATTTGAGGCAATAGGAGAAGTTCGCTGGTATGACATACTTCGTGATGAATACATCTATCAAGTGGGCGTCGCATTCATAGACATTAAGGACAACGGGAAAGAACAACTTTTAAGATTTTTAAAAACCCATAAAAGCAACAAGGGATATTTTCACAAATTATTTAAATAACCGATTGACCAACCGAAGTCGCTGACTTGTAGATAAAATCAACAAGCACTTCTTCCTGTAAGTCTCATTTTTCACTTTTATAATTTTATGCTACATTACAAATGGTAATTGTTGAAATACTGCCATATTGCAGTTTAATGATGAACAAGCGATGAAGTTAAAAGTTACATTACAGTATTAAATAAACCATTCTATGCCGGCAAAAATTGAAAATAGAGAAAAGTAACAAATGAGGAGGAATATGATTTCACGTATAGACCACGTATCAATAGCGGTAAAAGATCAAAAAAAAGCTGAGCATTTTTTTCGTGACATTCTTGGAGCCATTGCTGGAGCCGGAGCAAGCGATCCCGCAACCAAGTTTTTTTGGCAGCTCTTTTCCCTTGGTGATCTATCCCGCTTAGAGATTATCTCACCCACAGGAAAAGGAAGTTTTTTGGATGGTTTTTTGGAGAACAGGGAGGGAGGCGTCCACCATATCACCCTCCAGACACTCGATCTTAGCAAAGCAATGGCACATCTTGAGGATCAAGGCATTCCCTTCTTCGGTTATAACGAATATCCCGGAGGTGTGTGGAAGGAGATATTCATTCATCCTCGTCATGCCTTCGGTGTTTTGACTCAAATCGCAGAATTCGTGGCCGCAGACTGGCTGTCTGAAAAAGTAAAATTTTCTCCAGAGACGTTGTGGCAAGTTGAAAAAACAGAAGCCGGTGCAAATATCGCATTTGCCCACCCTGGTGGAGGAAAGGTTTCTTTTAACTTGGATCGTGTAGAGTTGAAGAAACTGCTGGAATCGTTGGAACAGGCTTATGTGTAAAAACTTCTTCCTGAAGTCAATAAATAGTCAACATTACTGATGATGCTTAATTTCAATTCGTAATAAACACTATTCACACCTCACATTTTGTGGGCAATATTTAATTGACATACAACACCGGACTTCTTATAGTTCAGTGATGAAGAAATGATTTATTATAAATATTTTTATAACACAGTCAATATTACAATAAGAAATCGCATATCGATGAAATTGTAATTTCAAAACCTAACCATAATTCCTTTAACAATAACTATGGAGTCCGTGATTATGGAAAATAACCGATACGATGTCACTATAATCGGTGCAGGACCAGCTGGATCGTCGGCAGCCCATGTGCTCTCAAGTTACGGGATGAAGGTCTGTATTGTAGATAAGAGCACCTTTCCACGCAACAAATTATGCGGTGGTCTATTAACCATCAGAACACAGAGAATATTTAACGATATATTCAATATATCTTGGGATCCTGTCATAGAATATGTTTCAGATGGAATCAGGTTTTATCATTTGAATAAATTATTAAATGAAGTAAAAAACTACAAGAAACTATTTTTTACAAATAGAGTCCTGTTTGACAACTTTATCGTTGAACAAGCCATAAAAGCTGGCGCAAAAACACATTTTGGAATATCAATAGTTAATTTTGATGAAAACAATAAAGTAATCACGCTGGAAGACGGGCGTAAAATAGTTTCTGACTTTATTGTTGGCGCTGATGGAGTTAATAGTGCAGTCTCAAAACATCTTTTTAAAAAGCCGTTAAATATTAATCATATTGCTCTTGGTCTTGAAATAGAACTAGATCGTGACAAAATGTATGCCGACAGGATATATCCGGAAATTTATTTTGGTATTTTAAAGTGGGGATATGGTTGGGTCTTTCCTAAAAAGGATACTTTAACAGTGGGCATTATGGGATTATTGAAATACAATCCCAATATGAATCAAACATTCTTAAAATTTATAAACATATTGTTTAAAGGAACCTTCGATAAAAGAGCTGTTAAAGGACACTACATACCTTTCGGATGTTATAAACAAATACCCGGGAAAAACAATATCCTTCTTTGTGGAGATGCCGCTGGTTTAGTAGATCCTATAACAGGGGAAGGTATTGCATTTGCCCTCCAGAGCGGAAAGTATGCCGGTCAAGCGATAATAGAAGCTTCTACGAAAAATAATTCAAATAAGGCGCTTGAGATTTATTTGCGCAAATATCGAACCATTACTAGCGAATTTAGACAGGCAAATTTTCTTAGATTATTTGTATTTCCAAAAATATCGGAACCATTATTTATCAAATTCCTTGCCACGACGGATTCAATCCCAAGAAAACAAATAGATTTGATATCAGGAGATATAACATACAATGAATATATAAGATTTTTGATTAAAAAGTTTTTTAAGAGTAACGTAAAACATCTAACTGGATTTAATCGATGAAATACAGTGCGTTAAAGAAAAATAACTTAAAAAACTGTGCCTTTTAACAAATAAGAATAATAAATATAAAAGAATAATAGCTTGATATTTTATAATGTATTTTACATGTAAGATAAGGAGGATAATATGAAGAAAATATTATTTTTTCTAGTTGTCGCTATGGTTTTGTCAGGATGTGCTTATAATAAATCAGTGTATGTTCCTTATAATGATAGTGTTCATAAAGACGCAACTTATGAATGGGCTCCCCATGATGATGGAGGAGAGTGGTGGTACCTTACCGGGTATGCGTCTGATCAGAACAATAAGTTGTATCTTTATCAAATTACGATATTCCGTGGATATGTGATTCATCACATAGTATCCCTGCTGGAAGCGTATGCTTTCAATTTGTCTTTTACAGATTGTTCAACCGGGAAGCATGTTTTTTCCGAAGATATTAGTTTTCATTCTGATGAGGCCTATGCTGATTCACGATGTGCAGTTTTTAAGGACAGCATGATGTGCTTGGATAATCAACAGATCAAAATAGTGGGTAAGAGTGACAAGCTCAAAATGAATCTTGAGGGTACGTCCACAAAGGATGTTATATGGCATGGGAAAGACGGAATCATCGTCATGGGACATCCTGAAAAACCAAAAGAGAGGAGTTACTACTATTCCTATACGAATATCACAACAAAGGGAGTTATAGAATTCAAGGACGAAAAGGACAATTGGATAAAGATCGATGGGGGGGGGAAGTCATGGTTCGATCGACAATGGGGAAGGTTTACCGAGTTGGGTTGGGAGTGGTTTTCCTTTAGATTCTTTGATGATGAGGAGATCATGCTTTTTCCCTTTCCCAGAACAGGGAGCAAAGAAGGGACCTATATCGATAAGAAAGGAAATGCCGTCAGTTTTGACAACTTTACCTACAACGTAAAGAAATTTGAAATGTTCAACGGCAAAAAGATCGGACTTGGATGGCACGTGACTGTTCCATTTAAAGAAAAGGAATATGAGGTAGTCCCTATCGTTGAAGACCAGTATAATCCATCAAAGTTACAGGATTACTGGGAAGGTATATGTAAAGTGTTCAATAGTTTAGGCGAGCTTGTAGGGTACGCTATCATTGAAACTCCAGGAAGTGCTTACTGATCAGTAAATATTATCTGTCCATAAAGGAAAATCAGAAATTAGATTGAATCAAATTATCAAAACAGAAGGCAGGGTCAGATTGGCTCTGCCTTTTTTATGCACATTTCAAACAATAATCCTCAATTCTTCTATGTAAGAAAGCAAGTCCCTTTTTTTAATAAGGCACATGACCAATATTCTTTTATAAAATAGGTGCATAGCAATCTTTAAAATCAATCTTCTATCAGCAGACAGGCCGTTAAAAAGTCGCTGCATTACCTTGGTCAGGTTTTAAAGTGTGGACACGCAGTCTGACAATAGCAGACTAAATGGCAAGCTGCAGAATTAAGGAAGCGTTGTCCACGGATTCATGATTATCAAATTGCCCCAAA
>CAVQCU010000197.1:0-13153 GCA_963710995.1 uncultured delta proteobacterium | reverse complement strand
CATGCAGGGCCAGTGTTTCTATTTTTAATTTTGCATCAATTTTACTCATTATATGTCATCCTTTTAGTTTTATGTTTGTTCTCTATCATGTAAAACCTCTTCTATTGTTCCACCGCCCAGAACACGATCATTTTCATAAAAAACCACTGACTGGCCGGGTGTGATTGCTTCCTGTTCTTCGGCAAAGATTACTTTCATTCTGCCGTTTGCGGCTGTTACTTCGCAGAGCGCCTCTTTTTTCCGGTATCTGATCTTGGCATAAACTTGCCCAGGCCAGGACTTAGCCAGCATGTTTATATTGCAGGCTACAAGCCCCTTTGCCTTTAAGTCTTTCTTTTCACCGACGACAATACGGTTTTCATCGGGATCAATGGATAAAACATACAAAGGCGTTGGATGACTGATACCCAGACCTCCCCGCTGACCGATAGTATGAAATATAATTCCCCGATGTTTGCCTATAATCTTTCCCTGCATATCCACAATCGGACCCGGATTTAATTTCTGGACCCGCCCTAAGAGAAATTCCTGATAGTTTTTCTGTGTTACAAAACATATATCCTGGCTCTCCTGTTTTTCCGCAACAGGCAATGAAGCTTTTTTCGCTATTTCCCGTACCTCATCCTTGGTTAGAGGAGCTAGGGGAAACAGTACATTCCTCAATCCCTCATAAGGCATGGAGTAGAGAAAATATGTCTGATCTTTCTTTCTGTCCTTCGCCCTCTTCAGGCAATAACCCTCTTCGTTTCTTTCGATGGCCGCGTAATGACCCGTTGCCAGGAAATCAAAGCCGAGCACCTTTGCTTTTTCCAGAAGACTTCCAAATTTCAGGTAGCGATTACATTCGACGCAGGGATTGGGTGTCCTGCCTTTTTTATATTCGCTGATAAATTTAGCGATGACCCTATCTTCAAGCTCAAGCGCGTAATCAAAAACATAGTGAGGAATTTTGAGCCTGTCACATACCCTCTTTGCATCATCGATTGCAGCAGCACCGCAACATCTCACGCTGTCTTCTTCCGCTGCAATACCGAAGCACATGGTTACGCCGGAAACATTATATCCTTCATCTGTGAGCAGCATGGCCGCGACGGATGAATCAACACCGCCGCTCATTGCTACCATAACTTTTTTACCCATTTTTACCCTTCAAAAATTTAAATGCGAAGTTGTGATATGTAATCCTTCACCTTGATATAGACCCTATATATCGCCACATACAGAAATCCCTGCCTTGCCGACAGAATTTTCAACTTCCTAGGCATTTTTTGGATTCTAAAAATATTTTATTATTTTATCACTATATTCCATTTATTTAACCTATTATTTTTTTCAGGAGCAGGTTATCTATGTTAGCCAAAGACCGTAAGCGCATTGGTATTAGATATTAAGCATCATCGCATTTCCCGCTTTCTCCTGATTCATTTTGACCAGCATATCCAGGGTGATAGAACTTAATGTCTCGGAAATTTTCCCGCCGATAATCGCCCAGATGTCATGGCTCGCGCAGATTGGCACCCTTGGACATGTGGAAGGATTCTTGACACAGTCCACAAGAGAGCAATCTCCTTCCAAAATATCCACAATCTCTTTCATGGTGATCTGTGATGGATCTTTGGCAAGACTATATCCTCCATGCGCCCCCCGGATAGAGTTCACCAAACCGACACCCCGCAGGGGTATGATGATCAAACTCAAGTACTTCTCGGAAATATTCTCCCCTTTGGCAATATCTTTAAGAAATACCGGGTTTTGACCATAATTAAGAGCCAGTGCCGCCATCAATCTGACTCCGTATCGCGTTCTTGTGGAAAGTTTCATATCAAGCCTCTAATTTAATTACTATCATCACTATCGATTTGATAGTAATTAAACTATTAGAGAAGAATTGTCAAGAAAAAATGTAAATGAGGGGATATTGTAACAATGCTGGAGATGGGTTCATTTTGCAATTCATCATTCGTGAGGATATTATTGATTACAATGAGCTTTCGAATCGGTTTCCAAAGCTTGCTTTGTATCCATGCCCGCTATTTGCATTCGAATTTATTTTTTATCTGTGCTAAATGATTATTCAGACAATTAATTTTTAGTTTTTAGAAAGGCGAAATCGTATTAATAATCTCGAAAAAAAGTGAGGTAAAATTATAAAAACAAACCCAACGACATTTACAGAATTAGGCATCGATAAAAGAATCCTCAGCGCAATATCGGAAATGGGTTTTGAAATACCTATGCCTGTTCAGCAGGAGGTAATACCTTTTCTACTGCAGGACACAAGGGATTTAGTTGCTCTTGCTCACACGGGAACAGGTAAAACAGCCGCATATGGCATACCCATTATTCAACAAATCGATCCATCCTCATTAAAAACGCAGGCGCTGGTTCTGGCGCCCACCAGAGAACTTTGTTTGCAGATAACGGATGATCTGACTCATCTTGCCCAACACATCGAAAATCTGAATATTGTGGCGATTTACGGCGGCGCAAATATTTTTACTCAGATAAAACAGATAGGCGCGGGAGCCCAGATTGTCGTGGCCACTCCGGGCCGCATGCTCGATATGCTCAAGCGGAAAAAAGTAAATGTCTCCGCCATCAACTGGCTGGTGCTGGATGAAGCCGACGAAATGCTGGACATGGGCTTCAAAGACGATTTGAATGCCATATTATCCGGTACTCCCGATCAGAAAAGAGTTCTATTGTTTTCAGCAACGATGCCCTCGGGAATTGAAGCGCTTGCCAGAAGCTATATGAAAAAGCCCAAGGAAATCACGATTGGTTCCAAAAACAAGGGCGCGGAAAATATTCAGCATCAATATTACGTCGTGCATGCCAAGGACAGGTATGTAACACTCAAAAGAATTGCCGATTATTATCCCGATATCTATGCGATTATTTTTTGCCGGACAAAAATTGAAACTCAGGAAGTCGCCGATTCACTGATAAAAGACGGCTATAATGCGGATGCATTGCATGGCGATCTTTCGCAAGCGCAAAGAGACAGCGTCATGAACCGCTTTAGAACCAAAAACTTGCAAATGCTGGTGGCGACTGATGTTGCGGCCCGGGGAATCGATGTTACAAATTTAACTCATATTATCAACTACAATCTGCCGGACGATATTGAAAACTATACCCACCGCAGCGGCCGGACAGGCCGGGCCGGTAAATCCGGCATTTCCATTGTCATCATAAATTTAAAAGAAGCTTTCCGTATTAAACAAATTGAAAAACAAATCGGAAAAAAATTTGAGCAGGTTAAAATACCCACCGGCAATGACGTTTGTGAAAAGCAACTTTTGCATTTAATCGAAAAAGTAAAAAAAACAGAGATCCAGCATAAAGAAATCAGCGTCTTTCTGCCCGCTGTTTATGAACAATTGAAGGGAATCAGCAAGGAGGAAATAATTCAAAAGTTTGTATCGGCGGAGTTTAACCGCTTTTTAAGTTATTATCGCAATGCCGCCGATATAAATGTGGAAATGAGAAAAGAAAGCGACAGAACCGTTTCCAGTTCCAGAACCGGGTCCGGCGCCCATTCCGGTTCCGTCCGTTTATTTATTAATCTGGGACAGATGGAAAGATTTGATGATCGCCGGCTAAAAGCTTACCTTTTGGATACGGCCAATATCCCTAACCTGCGTATTTCCCATGTTGAGGTAACGCGCAGTTGTTCTTTTTTTGAGACTGATTCTCAACAGGCGGATTTTCTGATGGCGAAATTTAAAAAAGAAAAATTCCATAGTCGCCATGTCCAGATTGAATATGCCGACAAAGGCAAGAGAAATAAAGGTAAAGAAAGGAATAACAGGGACTATTCCAAAGCCACAAACGTATTTTTCGCGATTAAAAGGAAGCGGCGCTAAAGTTTCGATCAGTAAATCCTGAGGATATTGAAGAAGGTTTTTGTTTGTTAAAATAATTATGACCGCAAAATATAGTATATGGGAGATTCACAAATAAATATTGGTTTTTAATAAAGCATTGGCCTAAATAATTAGGCACTGAATCAATAGCGTTGTTTAAAAAATAATGAACTTATATACTATATATTGATTGTTGGAAAGATAAAAAAATTATATGATAATTTTATTTGGTATTATTCTCATCGTTGCTGGTTGCTTGGTGATCGCGTTTGGTAGCCGTTCCCTAAATAACCCTGGTCATTTGGCTCAAATAATATCTATGAGTTCAGCACGGACAAAACTTATTAAATGGGCCGTTGGGCTTTTGCTTATGTGTGCTGGCGTTGCATTATTACTGCATCTTTAAGGATATAAACTGTTTCCAACAAATCAATCCAGTGAACGCTTGTTCCTTGCGCTGGTAATCGTTTCATTAGGAGAAAAAATCAACAGTGACTTCGCCACGTTTACATGAAAGCATCCGTGCTATCGCAGTCTTTGAGGCGGTCAAAGGAGCCTTAGTGCTTGCTGCCGGTTTTGGACTTCTCAGTCTCTTGCATAAGGATGCTCACCGGATAGCCTGCGAATTTCTTTCACGACTACATTTAAATCCTGCACAAAAATATCCGAAGATATTTATCGTTTTAGCAGACCATATAACGGACAGCAGGTTATGGTTCTTTGCGATCTTGGCTCTGATCTACTCGATCTTCCGTTTTGTTGAGGGGTATGGTTTATGGAAGGAGAGAGTTTGGGGAGAATGGTTAGCTGTAGTAAGTGGAACGATTTATCTTCCCATTGAAATTTACGAAGTATGCTTCAAGGTTTCGTTTGTGAACGTATTTGCGCTGCTTGCTAACATAGTCGTGGTTGGCGTGATCGCATACGTGTTGATTCAGAAGAAGCAACCACAGGACAAAAGCTTTTAGGAAGGCTGTGGAGGGAACGCTGTAATGTTCGCCATATCTGATTTTCAAACTACGAAAAATAAAAAGAGAGAAATATCAATGAAACAATTTGTTATCACCCCGGCGGCAGGGAAACGTTTAATTGGAAAAGCAATTGCTAGACATGCCGCGGTGGCAACAGCTATTAAAAAAGGAACTATTGTCATTGTGGCTGGGACAACCAACGGCTTTGTGGTCGAGGAAATGCTTTTAGCGCTGGGCCAGGCAAAGGAATTCAAGCGAAACCGTTTTTACCGTGGAATCATTCTTCCCCCGGCCCGTCCGACAACTTCTACAGGAAGACTCCCAGACGAGGACAAATTTCCGGGTGACGTTATAATAAGAAATGGAATTTTTCAGAGGGGAAAAACCATATTTGATGTAGTCGACAATCTGCGCGAGGGAGACGTAATCCTTAAGGGAGCCAACGCTGTTGATTTAATACATCGACGGGCGGCAATTCTGATTGGCGATCCGAAAGCGGGAACCATCGGCGTTACTCTGCAGGCAGTGGTTGGCAGGCGTGTCCGGCTGATTCTGCCGGTTGGACTGGAAAAGCGCGTTTACGGAAATCTGGATGAACTGGCGGCAAAGTTGAACGAGCCGGGAACGCAGGGCCCACGCCTTTTGCCCGTTCCGGG
This sequence comes from uncultured delta proteobacterium, assembly GCA_963710995.1. Classification (GTDB taxonomy): domain Bacteria; phylum Desulfobacterota; class Syntrophia; order Syntrophales; family Smithellaceae; genus Smithella. Next base: position 7,657 of record CAVQCU010000197.1, on the reverse strand, counting down.
AGAAATTTTTACCGAGCTTGACGCAATCGCGTTGCTTACCGGCGCCTCAGCCCAATTGGTCGCGGCAGGCGGTGTGTGCGGGGCGGAAGGAAGCGTATGGCTGGCCGTAAGCGGCAAACCAGCGCAGGAAAAAGCCGCGGAAGCTCTTATTAAATCTATCGTCAATGAACCAGCATTTAGTTTCTAACAAGGATGAAACAGAATGAAAGGGTCATTAAAACAAACAATAGTGCTGGCCATACTTAACAGGAACGTCTTGGTACTGTTCAACGTTATACTATGCGCAATAATCGTTTCGATCGTTGTGGAATTTATTACCATGGTCATGACACCTGAAAACGACATTAAAGAAATGGTTGAAATGTGCAATGGCATCGCAATCATTCTGTATGGGTACGGGGTAGCGCTTCAATCCAGGGCACCCCTTATGAGGCACTTCAAACTATATCCGGATTTTGCCACCCCGCTCCAGACCGGTGTCGGCGCACTGTACCATAAATACGGCATCTTTATATTGTTGCTGGCCCTTGCTCAGGAAGTACTGGTGCACCTTGTCACCATACCAGACCGAGTACTTAATACGGCTGGCAAGGAATCCTACATTTTTTCAATCTGTATAACCATGCTGGTCTTTGTTTCTTTCCTTCTCATACGCCTGACGGTAATGGCTGTACTTCCTGCCCGATTGATCGCGTCGTATGGCAAAGAACAAACCGGGACGGTGGACCATTGAAACGCGCCATGGTGAACAAATAGTTAATTCATGAAAGATAGTCAAATCAACATCGTCATTAAAATATTAAAAAAGGAATTGGAAGTGGGAACAATGCCGATTGTTTCTCATCTGGCGGATGATCAGCGCGATCCTTTTGTCATCTTAATTTCCACTCTCCTGAGCCTGCGAACAAAAGATGAAGTTACCGCGGTGGCGACCGAAAGGCTCTTTGAGCTTGCTTCCACTCCAGAAGAAATGCTGCAAGTTCCTTTAGATAAAATCGCCAAGGTAATTTATCCGGTGGGTTTTTATCGCGTAAAGGCGCGCACCATTCATCAAGCCTGCCGGGAACTAATCAAACGTTTTGTCTCCAGAGTGCCGGACGACATTGACGATTTACTGAGCATCAAAGGTGTTGGCCGCAAAACCGCCAATCTTGTTGTCGCGCTTGCTTATGGCAAAGATGCCATTTGTGTTGATACCCATGTGCACAGGATTTCCAACCGGCTGGGCTACGTTAAAACAAAAACGCCTGATGAGACAGAATTTGCCCTGCGGAAAAAACTGCCGCATCGCCACTGGATCATTTATAACACCATCCTGGTTGCTTTCGGCCGACAAACATGTAAACCCGTTTCTCCCCTTTGCAGTCAGTGCCCGGTAAATAAGTATTGCGGTCGAGTTGGTGTTACTTTGAGCCGCTAATGCCAAATAAATGATCTAAAAGAAAAAAGTTGACTAGCTTATATCGTTTTGGTATTGTCCACGCGTTTCAAAAATAAATTTTAGACAAGAGAATTTTTTATGTATGCATTATTGATTATTTTACATATTGTAGTTTGCCTTGTTTTGATTCTAATTGTGCTTCTACAGGCAGGTAAGGGTGCCGATATGGGCGCTGCGTTCGGCGGTTCCAGCCAAACGGTTTTTGGCTCTTCAGGAGCCGGTACTTTTTTGGGAAAGATGACCGCAGGGATAGCTATCCTTTTTATGCTTACATCTCTGCTACTTACCTATACGGCAAGCCACAGAAGTTCTTCGTTAATGGATCGGTCTAAACTCCCCGTTAGAGGTCAGACACTTCCGATAACGAAACCTGATGCAGCAAAACTGCCAGTAATACCTCCCGCAGCACCGGTAAATAAGTAAATAAAGAGTTTTTCACATTATGATAACCCCGCGACCGGATATGATAAAAGTTAGAGAAGTATTACAAAATCGGTCGCTTGGATCGAAATATTAAATTTTTCTTAATGCCGAAGTGGTGGAATTGGTAGACACGCCATCTTGAGGGGGTGGTGGCAACAAACCGTGCGGGTTCAAATCCCGCCTTCGGCACCATTATGTATTCGTCAAATTCGATTTTTATCTAATAAAATTCTTTAACCTTTCTTTAACCTTCTTTAACCTTCCAACTTTAGCGCCCCACACCGGATTTGAAGTAAAATTGTTTATTTTTAAAAATAAATGTTTCATGATATAAAAAAATCAACTTTAAAAATCTTCTCATATAAATTTTCAAAATCTAATTAAGGATATATGTGCTAAACTTAAAAATTGCACAGATATCAAAATTGGGGAATTATTCATGATAAAGCTGAAATACAACATAAATAAGTACATTATTATCGGAATATCTGTTGTTGCTTTAGGGACTTTATTAATGACTGGTTTATTTCAGCATCCGATATTAATAGTGCTAGGTGCAATAATTAATGCTCTTGGTTTATTAGTGATGACAATTGGTTCCTCAATAAGTGATTTAAAAGACCAAGCAGAAATTATAGAAAAAATAAGTGGATTTAGAGAAGAAATAAATAAAATAAAGGAATCATCAACAAACGAAGAAAAATTGCATGGTGTAGAAAAAATTGAAAATGATTTCAATGAGTGGGCTGAAAATTTTGTTGATAATTTAGAAAGCAAATCAATAATGAGAAAAAAAGACGAAATTATTTTAAAAGAAACAGAAATAAATGAAAGCAATAAATGGAGGTATCTTTATCAATATACTTTTGAATTGATTCAACAGATGCTTGAAGCGTTCAATAACAAGATAAATGAAAAAATTGAATTCGTAGTGCCAAAGTTGCCTGTCAATCTTTTTGGTCAAGAGGCATCATCATTTATATGTTTTATTATTTTTGATGGAAACACTGGATGGAGGTTAAGGCTAGGTCATGTGTCACCTCATAATATAGGGAATGATTTACCATCTATTGCTATAGATTTTTTAGTCTGTGATAACGTAAAAGAAAAATTAAATCTTGGTTATGCAGGATCTAGTTCTCTTAGTATTTATTTTAATAAAGATGAAGAAGAAATTCGTATAGCAAAACATTATATGACTAAATTAATAGGAAATGTTAAAAACCGATATTCTATAAAACCTGATGAATATGACCTGCCCCAAATACTTGTACCACATGTTAAGTTAGAATTCTGCCATTTTTTATTTCTCAATTCAGGTACGCCTCTGGCGCTGGAGAACGATAATTCAAGGAACTATGTGGCCTGAATGTGTTGTATTCCATGCGCCATTTTTCAATTAACGTTTTCGCTTCTTTCAAAGTATAGAATATTTCTCAGTTGAAATTTCATTAAATTGTGCTTTTTGCAAAGACAAAATATAAACACAAACGTACAATGATATAAAACTAGATACTAATTTCAATACACTACGCTTCTGAAACTTGGGACTGATTAAAAAAACCCGAGAGGTTTTATCCGTCCTCCCGAGGTTAAAATTAACAGTTGAACAACAGAATTATTGCTTTTAGAAAAAAAGAGTCAGCTTGTTGATTAGTAAGTAGTAATCATTAACTTTGTTGTTTTATTTTATATAGAAAACTAATCAAATAAAATTCCTACTCTGAATTCAGTTTCCTTAATATTATAATTTAATATATTAACACCATAACCATGCGAGTATTGAATAAGAATTTTAGGTTGAAATCCGAAAATTTTAGTGATGCTTTCTACTATAAAATATCCTTTATCTGTAGGGTTACCTGTGCTTGTTAAGTTAAATCCCTGCTGGTTCAACACTTTTGAATCAAAGATATGATTATAATAAATTTTAGCTTCATAATTATATCTGTAGTCATTAATATCTTTGTTATTATCATCTCTGCTGTAATATCCGAATACTTTTGCATCTATGCCTATCTCATTATTTTTTTTATCATCAGAAAATGAAATATCAAATTCTCCATAGTATTCGCTTATGCTTCTATGATCATCTCCTTCAACACCCGTAGAACAGTGATATATTGGTGCTATTTTTAAAAATTTGATTGGTCCAAAATCCAAATCTAAAATATTCTTTTTTGATTCAATCATAAAAAATCCTTCAGGTTGATAATTTGTCGAAAATGTATCGCTCCCATGATATACCAACCACCAGTTTGTTTGTGTATATGCTATATAAGTCCAGCTACCAAGTATTTTCAGAGGTGTTATAATATGGTCCCATACAGAATCGAATCGTATATTATTTTTATCAGGGGCGAGAATTTGATATTTTGCGGAAAATTGAAATTTTACTTGATTATCATTATCTCCAGCAATCAAATAATTTGATCTATAAAGGGACATTGGGCTATAATTATCAAGCTTTTCTTCCGCAAATAGAGATGAAACTTGAAATAAAAAAATAAATAGAAATAAAAAAATAAAAATAAATATTTTTTTCATTTTCTCCTCCAAGATTTGTAATTTAATATTTTGAAGCTAATTTGAAAAATTAAAATTGATTAAATTTTTATAATAACATCCTCTTTTTTTATAAAGTAATTACTCAATGTATTTAACCTAATATTGTTTATATGGATTGGTGCTAATATTGCAAATACTAAGGATTGCAGATTGTAGACTAGCATAAAATCAAAAATTTGAAAAATGAGGATTAAGGAAGTAAGAAACAAAATTCCGATTTCCGAACCAGCGGAATTGTTGACTTCACCTTAGTTTCAGTAGAAGGCAGTTGCCAGAATTGAGAATTATCATTTGTAAACATGTTTTTTCTATCTCATGGAAGCTGGTAGCTTTTCTCCATTCTAACAAAATATTATGCTTGCACATTCATACACAACAAAATATATATTATTACGTATTTAATGCACATAGGCATTATTGAGAGGTTTCGATATGAACGTAAAAGGTATCATTTATCTTACAGGAAAGACTGCTATCATTAAAGTTTTTGGCGAGGAACAATGGAATTCCTTTATACCCAAACTGGCGGCAAAGGACAAATTTTTCAGCAATACAATTTGGGCCATTACTCCCGTTCCGATGGATAAATTCATCATTTTCCTTGACGAGTTGGTTAAGGAATTTTTCAACAACGATATGATGCAGTACGTGACGTTTGGGAAGTTAGCCGCTCAATTTGCCCTGTCGTCGGAAGGCCCGTACAAATTTTATCTGCTCACAAAGGATACAAAGCAGTTCGTCGAATCGGTCCTGCCTAAGCTCTGGTCGACGTATTTTGACGAAGGTAAGGCTACCGCACTGTTCGAAAACAACGTTGCTCATCTAAAAATCACCGAACTTCAAATCAAACATTATTACTTCGAGTACCTTGTTATGGGTTACTATCAGAAGGCCCTTAAAATATTCGGGAAGAAAAGTGTTGCAAAAAAGGTCAGGAGTCTTGCATCGGGCGGTAACGATATTTATTTCCAGTTTGAACTAAAGGACTCTTGACCACAAAATACAGATTGCAATTTTGTTTATTACTGCTTGAAGTCTAGCATCTTTGTCGGGGTTGGCGATTTATTTGTTACAGTAAGAAAGTCTCTGACCATCTTGACATTTAATAATCCTTTAACTTTTCTTTAACCTTAAAATATACCATTGACGTAAACACATGAAAATGTTATCAACTTTTTAGTAGCGAGCGGGTTCAAATCCCGCCTTCGGCACCATTGTTGATAAATTTTTCTTTGTTATAATGGGGAGTTAGAGATTTGGTCTAAACTCCCCATTATTGTTTGGGACAGTTTTTAAATATTTTGGGTAAGCACATGACTGTTTCCCTCGTCAATTTTTATCGATGAATTATACACCTTCTCCATGAACGCGCTTCCCTCATCCCTCTGGTAATTCTGGATATGGGAATAGTATTTTTCATGGATCATCTGCAGAGACTCGTGGCCCATCATTTGCTGCACCCATCCCGGCAACTCACCTGCGTCAAGCATCAGCGTAGCGAAAGTATGGCGAGTTTGATATAAAGACCTAGGAGACAGTCCCGATTCCTTGAGCGCGTTTTTCCAGATGTTAAAGTTTACCGAGTCCGGCAACAACGGCCGACCACACTTGTTGAGGAAAACAAAGTCGGATTTTCCAAAAGTAACCTTACGTTGTTCCCTCATTGCTTCAACAACGGGCGGCAACATCTTAATGTCCCTTACAGACTTCTTGGTTTTGGGATCGTCCACTTTACCTCTTACCCTGGTCTCCCTAACCTTAATAATACCCATCCTAAAATCGACATTCTCCCACTTGAGTCCAGACATCTCACCAAATCTCATCCCTGCAAAGAAAGCGACAACAAAGAAATTTCTATACCATGGACAAACTTTTTCCAGGAGTAACCGAATCTCATCCATGGACAGCGGATGAATATCCGGTTTTCTGATTTTCAGGTTCTTTATTTTGTCCATCGGATTCTTATCTATTATATCAGAAAGAAACGCCATTTTAAAAACTGACCTCACGGGAACAAGAATATTGTTCTTACGCTTATTAGAGCAGGTCAATTCGCTTACGAACTTCCTGATATCCAAATAAGATATTTCGCTGATTGGGGTATTACCAAATCTCGGCAGAATGTATTTGTTCATCGCATTTCTGTAATCTCTGAGCGTGCAGCTTCTGATTTTGCTGAAAACTACTTTTACCCATTCTTGGACGAGTTCCCAAAAAAACTTTCCGGATTTCTCTTCCTGTTCCGCCGTAAGTGGTTTTCCATTCAGCTTGATTTCATCGAGTTTCTGGTCCCTTTTTTCTCTAGCTTCAGTCACGGATTGAGAAAGAGCATGTCTTATTATCATACCCTTGACTTGTTTCCCAAGATACCAAGTTTTTTTACGTTTTATTAAGTTGTGATCTTTGTTTTTTGCCATCATATCCTCCATTCCTTTACGCTTATGGTCGATATCTCAGGCGATTTTTTGCAATTATTTTTGGTTTTACCACCCCCTCTACTTTGGTATTGACCTGCCCCAAATCCTTGTACCACATTTTAAGTTAGGGATTCAGGCATTTTTTATTTCTCAATTCAGGTACGCCTCTGGCGCTGGAGGACAGTAATTCAAAGAACTGTGCGGCCTGAACGTGTTGTATTCCATGCGCCATTTTTCAATTAACGTTTTCGCTTCTTTCAAGGTATAGAATATTTCTGCGATCGCTCGACGATGGTAGGTGTCGATATAAAAATTGTAGCAGGCAATATAAAGTATAAGCCAGATAGTCCCCTGTACTTTTAAAAAATGAGCTGCCAGACAAAAGGAACTCTCAAGGTATGATACATTACAGATACGCCGTTATTTATTGAGCTACGACCGAAATTTCAGGCGATTACTAATTTGAGATAATAATGATAAAAAGTTTTCACAACAGAAATTAAAAAAGGAAATATTTTTATTGTATTCAATTTAATGATTATAAATTATTCGATTTCACAATGGCGATGGCAGGTGTCAATGGATTTATGATTGGTCTAAATATTCATTTTCTTGGAAGCAAGAGAATATTTTGGTTATTGGTTACACCTACAAACAAATAGATTAATGAAGTAAGAAAAACTCAAGATTGCCAGTTGAAAGGTTGAAAAACCAAATTAGATTTTTAACTAGCACTTATACTGCAATAGTAGACTATTATGATGAACTATTTTAGCTTATTCTAATTTATTTTTTAATCTTGACGCGA
>CAVQCU010000196.1:0-11562 GCA_963710995.1 uncultured delta proteobacterium | reverse complement strand
TATTAATCGTGGGCAGTTCCGATTTATCCATTTTTACAACTATGACATAGGCGAAAAAATTGGATGCTGTTGTTTTGCGGCACTTAAAGGATGGTGATGCGGTCGGACTGTTGGAAAGTTTAGAAATGGAACCGCTGAGGCTTGTGGTGAAGGACCAATGGTATTGCTATGTTGGTGGCGCGTATGATGAACGCGAATAAACCACATCTTTTGAGATACACCAATTCAGAGATGTAACCGGAGACGAGAATTTAGTTGTCGGATATGCGGCGGCAGTTTATTGTAAATTATAAGGAGTATAAAATGGAATTAACAGCGAAAGAAAAAAATATTCTTCGGATATAGCGAAAAACGCAATTGCAGCTAAAACTAACAATCAAGATATACCTAATTTAACTGTGGATTCGGAAAGACTTCAGGAGAAAAGAGGCGCATTCGTAACTCTGAGAAAACGTGGTCACTTGCGCGGTTTATAGGTTATATAAAGCCAGTTAACAGCTTGGGGAAACTGTGCAGGAAATGGCTGTCGCGGCTGCTTTTCATGATCCGCGGTTTCCGTCTTTAAAACCGGATGAAGTTCAGGACTTAACTTTTGAAATATCCGTGTTGAGCCCATTGAAACGCATTAAAGATATTAATGAAATTGAAGTGGGAAAGCACGGCTTATACATCGTCCGTGGATACAAATCCGGTTTATTATTACCGCAAGTGGCCGTTGAATATGAATGGGACAGGGAATCTTTTTTGAAACAAACTTGCTACAAGGCAGGACTGCCAGTGCAGGCTTGGATGGATAAGGAAACGGAAATTTATATCTTTTCGGCAGATTATTTTGGCGATACAGATTGACGACGGAATATTCTTTGTTCAACACTTAATATAAACAACTATTTCAAGGATATCTTTGTGATAAAAATAATAAAATTTTAGTCGTCGGGATTTTGCTTTTGGTGCTTTTGGAGGATTTGTTTTATTTTCACCAAGGTTTTTACTTTATTCTTCAAAATATAAGAAAGCAGATGCGATAATACTTCTTCTAGGACCGGATTTTAAAGCGCGTCAAAAAGAAGCCAATAAATTGATAAATGATGGAATGGCCGATTATTTAATTATTCCAGCATATCACAAGGCCTATAGAATTTATGATAAAGGAACGATGAAATATTTATCGCCGAATTTATACTCGTTTAAATCAGGCCAAAATAATGTTGCCATGCCTCCAAGCTTCTATGAAGATACACATTGGGAAATAATTGAGGCCCAAAAAGTAATGTCTAGTTATGGGCTGAATTCCGCGATATTAGTCAGTTCCCCATATCATATGCGCCGGATCAAGTTAATCGTCATAAAAGTATTTGATACAAATAAGGGCGACTTTTATTTTGTGCCGACAAGTTACGAAAGAGCTCCTGCCAACTGCTGGGAATTATCTTTAGCAGACTGGAAAAAAGTGAGAAATGAATACGGGAAAATACTGTGGTTTTTTCTTTATTTCCCGTTGTCAAGGTAAATAAAGAATTATTTGATACAGACGCGGCGCACCTGCTTAAAATCGGTAAAACCTTTGATGGCCTTGATAATACCGTCTTGTAAAAGGGTCGTCATGCCCTCACTCATGGCTTTATTTCGCATAACTTCCACTGTTTCATGCTTTTGCACCATTCTTTTGATATCATCGGTTCCGATTAAGAGTTCATGAATACTCATTCTGCCTCTATATCCGGTATTATTGCATATATCACAACCCTTCGGACGGTAAAGCTTGAAGTCGTCATTGTAAGGAATATTTAATTTATCGAATTCTTCCTGACCATAGCTTTCAGCGATTTCGTCGTATTCTTCCTTCGTAGGATGATATTGCTCCTTACACTTCTTGCAAAGAGTTCGTACAAGGCGTTGCGCGAGAATACCCAACAAGGCATCGGCGAAATTAAGGGGATCAATGCCCATATCCAGCAGGCGTACAATAGTTTCCGGGGCACTGTTGGTGTGCAGAGTGCTGAACACCAGATGACCCGTCAGAGATGCCTCAACGCCTGTTTTGGCAGTTTCATAATCGCGCATTTCGCCGACCATGATGACGTCAGGATCAGCACGTAAAAACGCACGCATAGCCGCCGCAAAATCAAAACCGATCTTTGAGTGTACCTGCACTTGACGCAAACCGTATTGAGTAATTTCTACAGGGTCTTCTGCCGTCCATATTTTTTTGTCCGGCCGGTTAATGTGGTGCAAGGCTGCATGTAGTGTAGTTGTTTTACCAGAACCGGTAGGACCAACGCATAAAATCATACCATAAGGTTTAGAAATAATATTAGTTAGTTCGTTGTAATTACGCGGCGATAGAGCCATATCTTCCAGGGGCATTGTTTCGCCTTTGGCTAAAATACGCATGACCACATCTTCCACGCCACCCTGGGTGGGAATTGTTGCCACACGCAATTCAATTTCATCTCCCGTGGAACGCCTGAATTTAATCTTACCGTCCTGTGGCAGCCGCTTTACAGTGATATCCAGGTTGGACATGATTTTGATGCGCGAAATAAGGGCGGCGCGGTAACTGAAAGGGACCGTTTGATAAAGAGCGCAGTCTCCGTCAACACGGAACCTAATCTCCACATTTTTTTTGTCTACATTGGGTTCAACATGTATATCCGAAGCGCGGCGGCCATAAGCATCATTAATAATTTTATTGACGAGCTGCATGATGACGCTGTCCGATTCGGTGACCATTTCGTCGCCTTCTTCATCTCCTAGCGTCGAATCTTCACCTTCCATCCGGCCCAATATTTCTGTAAAAGAGTGTTCGTCCCCGGGAGAGTTGAAAAAGAGATTAATGTACTTATTTATGTCGTCATCTAAGGCGACATCATATTTGATCTGCCTGGTTTTTAAAAGATTTTCTATGGTGTCTTTCTTTATAAGATTGTTCGGATCATCCAGGATTACATGAATTTTGTCACCGATTATTTCCAGTGGCACCCAAAGTTCACGGTGCAAATAATTTTTTTTTAAATTCTTAATTAAATGGCCCGGGATGGGCATTTTGTCGTTATATTTAATAAAACGGCAATTATAAAATTCCTCGAAAGATTTACCAATATCATCTTTGGATATTTTGTATTTATGCATGAGGAAATTTTCTATCGTTTCTTTTTTTTCCCGTGATTCTTTCCATCCAGTTTCCAAATCTTCTTCTGTGAGCAGATCGTGGTTGATTAAATAATCAAACCGCGTTTTCCGATGACGCACAAAACGTTGTTGGTTGTAAAAGGCAACGCCGAGAACCTCGGCAATTTCAAGCGCTAAACCTATTTCCTCTTCAGAAAATTTCCCCTCACCGATCTTTCTGTTGAGAATTTGGATGACACCCATGAGTTGATTACTATTGTAAATTGGAGCGACAAGAACTTGCCGGGTTTTAAAGCCTGATTTTTTATCCCAGCTATCATCAAAACTTAATTCAGCTTCTATATTCTTAAGTTCCTTTTGGTTGTAGGCATTTTCAATATTAATTACCGTACCTGTGTTGGCTACATAGCCGGCGATACTTTTATTATTGATTGGCAATCTGATTTCTTTGAGTTGTGTGCCGGCCAGAAACATGGAAAAGATTTCATTACGTAATTTATCGACGACGTAAATAGTTATGGAATTAGCGTTAAAAAGGTTGAGGATGCCGTTTTTTAAATCGACAAGGATTTGTTTCATGTTCTGCGCCGCATGGATACGGTTGGTTATATCCAATAACTCTTTGCGTATCCGGGAGTTTCCATTTGTGGTTGTTGTAGATGATGGTTTTAACTGACCGTTCATGGAGTAATTTTTTCCTTAATATATTGAAACTAATTTTTTTTATTCTAGCAATGATTTATATTAATGTCAATGCGCCTGATGATGCAATGTATGGCGCGATCAGTAAAAAATCAGTTTGTAGTAACAATTTTAGAAAAATCGGCAATTTTATGGAAAAGGGCTGATATCTCCGCAAGCAAGGATAAGCGGTTAATGCGGATATTCTCGTCTTTATCCATAACCATAACGCCATTAAAAAAAGCATCTACCGGTGGGCGTAATGTTGCCAGCTCGCCCAGCGCAAAATTAAAATTATTTTCGGCTATGCCTTTTTCCACCCGGATTTTAATGTTTTCAAAGGCGGAAAATAATCTTATTTCCGCTTCATCTTTGAGAAGATTTACATCGACATGGGGATTACGAAAATCCTTTAAAATATTATCCACTCGTTTAAAGGCTATAGAAATCGGTTCAAATTCGGGATTTTGCCGGAAGGTCTGCAGTGCTTTGATCTTCTCCAGAGCTAAAACTACATCGTTTACACCTTCAGACAGGACTGCTTCTACCGTATCGTAGGCAAACCCCTGGCTGATAAGTTGATTTTGCAGGCGTCCCTTGAAGAATTCCAGAACATCTTTTTTGATTTCGTCTGCCGGTTTTTTCAGAGTTCCCTTAAATAAAGCAATACTCTCATCAATCAGCGAGCCGAGTGTCAGAGGATAGCGCTTGTCCAGAATGATATTTATTACACCCAGAGATTGGCGGCGCAGGGCGTAAGGATCGGCTGTGCCTGTTGGCGGTAGTCCGACACCGAAGAAACCGATAATAGTATCGATTTTATCGGCAATACCGACAATGGCGCCTTCGTGTGTTTGCGGCAGATCGCCGCCGGCTAGGATCGGCAGGTAATGCTCATAGATCGCACTGGCAATAACCGGATTTTCTCCGGTCAGCAGAGCATATTCGCGTCCCATAATGCCTTGCAGTTCGGAGAACTCGCCAACCATCAGTGATTCCAGATCAGCCTTGGCCAAGAGCGCCGCCCTGTCCACATTTTTCTTAACGGCCGGTTTTACTTTTTGCGCGATTTTTACAGCAAGCTTTCGGAAGCGCAGAACTTTTTGATGGGATGTTCCCAGAAGCGTATGAAAGACCACTTTCTTGAGAGATTCGAAGCGAATCTCCAGAGGAATCTTTTTGTCTTCCTCAAAGAAAAATGAAGCATCGGCCAGGCGCGCCCGCAGAACTTTTTCGTTACCGCGTGCTACAACAGCCAGATCGCGCGCTTTTGTGTTGCTTACCGCAATGAAGTAGGGCAGCAACTTTCCCTCGTCATTAATGACGGGGAAGTATTTCTGGTGTGAAATCATCGTAGTAGTGAGCACTTCTTTCGTAATTTTTAAATAGTCCTGGTCAAAACTGCCGCGGACGATCACCGGATATTCTACAATAAAACTGACCGTATCGAGCAGATCTTCGGTATAGAATATTTTACCGCCGACCTCTGCTGCCGCGCTTTCAGCTCCTTCAAGAATAAGTTTCTTTCTTTCCGCAGGATCGGCAATGACATAGTTTTGTCTGGATTTGTTTAGATAATCATCAAAACCGGAAACGGCAAAGGGCTCCGGGCTCATGAACCTATGTCCGCAGGAAGTGTTGCCGCTGACGATATCTTCAATTTTCAGGGGGACAACATTGCCGTCATAAAGAGCAAGCAACCAGTGAATTGGCCGGGCAAAACGCAGATCATAATTTGCCCAGCGCATGGATTTTTTAAAAGGTATAGCCATGAGGAAATTGGTCAGAATTTCCGGTAGAAGGGCCGCCGTCAGCTGACCGGCAATGGTCTTGCGTGCGCCTAAATATTCGCCTTTTTCGGTGACAATAATTTTCAGATCGGCGATTTCCATCCCCTGGCCCCTGGCAAAGCCCAAAGCCGCTTTGGTCGGATTGCCGTTTTCATCGAAGGCGGCCTTTTTGGTCGGACCCATTTTTTCTATCGTTTGATCTTCCTGTTCTCGGGCGATTTCGGCAATGTAGAGAACCAGACGGCGCGGCGTGGCCATGCATTTTATGCCGGCAAAGGGAATCCTCTTTTCCGTAAGAGACGTGTGGATGATATCTTCCATATCGCCTATGGCTTTGGACAAAAATCCGGCGGGAATTTCTTCGGTGCCAATTTCAAAAAGCAGTTCGTTGCTCATTTTTTCTCCAAATTAACTATTCTTTAAGAGAGGATAACCCATTTCTTCCCGTTGCTTTAAGTAAAGCTCAGCGCTTAGGCGTGCGAGATTTCTGACCCGGCCGATGTAACTGGTCCGTTCCGCAACACTTATGGCGCCGCGGGCATTAAGTAAGTTGAAGGTATGGGAGCATTTCAAACAGTAATCATAGGCGGGCAGGGCTAAATTCTTTTCGGCAATGTGCAGGGCTTCCTGTTCGTAAGTGTCAAAGAGTTTGCGCAGCATTGGAATGTCGGCGATTTCAAAGTTATAGGTGGAAAATTCAACTTCACCTTTATGATGGACGTCACCGTATTTAACCTTATCCGTCCATTGCAGATCATACACATTGTTGATACCTTGAATATACATGGCGATGCGTTCGGTGCCGTAAGTCAGTTCGGCGCTGATCGGATGGAGATCAAACCCGCCCACTTGCTGGAAATAAGTGAATTGGGATATTTCCATACCGTCGAGCCATACCTCCCAGCCCAAACCCCAAGCGCCCAATGTCGGAGATTCCCAGTCATCCTCTACAAAGCGAATGTCGTGATCAAGGGGATCAATGCCGAAACTCTTGAGCGAATTAAGATAGAGTTCCTGAATATTAACCGGCGACGGTTTTATGATTACCTGATATTGGTAGTAGTGCTGGAGCCGATTGGGATTCTCACCATAGCGGCCGTCAGTGGGACGGCGTGAAGGCTGGACGTAAGCTACTTTCCATGGTTCCGGTCCCAACGCGCGCAGGAAGGTTGCGGGGTGAAAAGTGCCCGCGCCTACTTCCATATCATAGGGCTGCTGAATGACGCAGCCTTGAGAATGCCAGTATTTTTCGAGGGCAAAAATTAATTCCTGAAAAGTCACAATTTTCTCCTTGCTGTTTTAAACGAAAAATGGGGCAATTTTGCCAGCATTTATCTTCAAACGATAAAAAAATAAATAGCATGTCCAGTTGTATGGTGTCAATATAAAAAGGGTAAAATTGTATTTATTGATTTTTGAGGGCCACGAAATCGTGAACAATCTGTCATTTATCGTAACTTGTGGTCAAATTATTCCACCTGGGTTTAATCTAAGAACAGTTTCACTTTTTGTTATCGGTAATTATGGAATGCGTGGACAAGCTGCTGATTTGATTTCAAAAGCTTGCTTTGGGGTTCATTTTTATCTAAAATCAGACCAGCCTTTCGGAAAGGAAATCCATACCTGCGTAATTATTACTACCAATGCCAACGAACTGATTACGCCTGTTCATGATTGTATGCCAGTTATCTTATCCAATGATCAGGAGAGAGTTTGGCTGGACAATGGTATTGCCGATGTCTCGGACCTGCTGTCTATTCTAAAACCATCATATTCCGCCGAAGAGATGAATTACAAATCAGGAATAGGGCCGCATAATGGCAATTGTCAGGAGTAAAGATAAGCCCCGTTTCTTTTCCAAGAGCGTTCAAGCTGTTTTCCTTGCGATGAAAACTGTCAGCGTTTATCTATTATTTTTTGTATCTAAAAATCCAGCGTCACTCTTGTGGATTATAGATCTCGACTTTAGAGTTCACAAACTTGGCATGTGTAAATTCCACCACTCCGTGAATAAACCCTTCAACGATATCCAGAAAAGGCCTGGGCAGTTGCGGATATTTTTTTACAATAAAGGTGACATCTTGTTCTCCTGGGACCTCCGTCGGCTTACTGGTAATGGATGTTTCTCCTGTGTCGAAATATGTTTTCCAAAGTCGGGCGGATTGCGATATCGCGAACTCGGGCGTAACAACGCCCAAAATAATTCGGTATATGCCACCGAGGTTATCCATCGCTTGAGAGTATCCTAAAGCATGAAAGGGTTTTTTATCTAGGAGATACAGGACTTTAACCGCTTCGGTGAAAATACGGACAACCGCATCCATGGGATACCAGATGACAGCCATCGCTTGCTTATAGATCAATAAATCGTCCGGGTTCAATTTACTGCGAAACAGTTCTTCTTGCGCCTGGCCTGCTTCCCGCAGGTGTGTTCGGACAGGTACAGACATGCACGAGATTAGTGCCTTTATACTGGTCGGCCATAAGATGTATCTCCCTTCATTGGATTTGTTTTGATAAGAACTTGCTTTTTGATGGTTGAATTATAGTAAACGCGATCTTGTATGTCAAGGAAATCCTAGCCACAAAATGTGGGGTACTGACCCGATGATTGCGGGGTGACATTACGACACTCGTCTTTATGAAAAATCTATTCACCTTTTATTCCGGTGATAAAGATATGGCTACTTTACTTTTTGGCGCAATACAGCTCCGATCGGAGCTTCCCACTCCAGAGGCAGGTAAATTTGATTATCATTATTGGCTTCTTTAAGCGGTTCCCCGTTTGCATCAACTAGAGTGCGCGTATCTATTTGGATTGTATTCTCAGGCAAGAGTAGCTCCACTTCATCGCCTGCGGCCAGATGATTGCGAACACCTATAAGCATCATCTTCTTGCCTGGATCATATTGCAATACTGTCCCTACCGGTTCGTGAGTTTGAATATATTTAATCTCCATGCTGGTTTCATTTATTTTTCCCTCGCTGAAGGCAAATCCAGTAGTATAGCCGCGGTTGGAAATTTTCGTAAGTTCATCTATCCATTCCTGCCTGCATTTATATTTTTCTTTTTGTTGCATCAGCGCGTCCAATGCCTGCCTATATGTCCGGGTAACGACTGCTACATAATAGGCTGATTTCATCCGGCCTTCGATCTTGAGACTTGTAACACCGGAGGCCATTATCTCCGGTAAATATTCAATGAGACATAAATCCCTGGAACTCAATAAATAACTATACCGCTCATCCTCTTGCAGAATCAGAGGGTCGTCCGGTCTTGTTGCTTCGTGAAGTAAATATTCCCAGCGGCAAGATTGACTGCAATCACCCTGGTTGGCGCTCCTACGGTTGCGGAATGCCGACAGATAGCAGCGTCCCGAGTAGGCCATACACATGGCTCCGTGGACAAAAAGCTCCAGTTCCATTTCGGGAACAGCCGCGGCAATTTCTCCGACTTCTTTCAAATTCAGTTCTCGAGCCAGAATGATTCGCTGCACTCCCTGGTCGCGCCAGAACCTTACTGCCTCGATATTAGTAGTATTGGCTTGTGTGCTTAAGTGCAACGGAAGATTAGGCGTTAAAGTTCGAATCAGGCGTATCATTCCCGGATCGCTGACGATGAGCGCATCCACTCCGGCGTCAGCCAGGGCAGGAATCATCTGTCGCGCCTGTTTCAGATCCGCATTACGGGCAAATGTATTGATTGCCGCGTAGACTTTGACTTTTCGCGCGTGAACTTCTCTAACGCCGGTTGCCAGGTCGGCAAGAGACATTTCCGCCGACTGTGAACGCAAGCTTAAACCGGCAATGCCGACATAGACGGCGTCAGCTCCATAGAGCAAAGCGGTTCGTAATTTTTCCAGATTGCCTGCGGGAATGAGTAACTCCGGTTTTTTCATTTCCATTTCCTTCAAAATATACTAATTAATTTATCATATACCATTTCTAAATCAAAGATGATATTGAGGCGGCAGTGAAACTCGAATTACAGTTACGCAGTGAACTGGAATTCTTTAGTTGAACTGTCCCGCTTCAGCGGGGCTAGGCGGAGGCGACGAGGCGTATTATACACGTGTGACCTTCAGGTTATACGTCGAGGAAGCCGACAACGACGCCAACAAAAATAGCGCTTTGATTTAGAATTGGTATTAGCAAAAAAAACGGTTTGACACAAATAAAGGTCATGTCTCTGTATGTTGATTGCAGGTGAAACAAGTAATCGACTTCTTCCTGAACTGTTGTTTTTCTTTTTTCCCCAATTCGAGCAACATTTAAATTCGTAATCAACAAAACAGCTGACCTCTAACTTAACATGTGGTATAAATAAAGATAGTAGGTCATTATGCTAAATAAGATAAATATCAGCCCCAGTAGACAGAAACTTATTGTTTGTATAGTTCTGACAGTATTGACGCTTGTCGTTTTCTGGCAGGTGAATCAATATGACTTCGTCTTTGATGATTTAGCTTACGTCACAGGGAACAGTCATGTCCAGTCTGGAATCACGCTGGACGGATTTAGTTGGGCATTCAGCACAACCGATGCCGAATTTTGGCACCCCCTTACGTGGCTTTCTCTGATGTTTGATTATCAACTCTACGGCCTTAATGCCGGTGGTTATCATCTGACCAACCGTCTCCTGCATATCCTGAGTACATTGTTGTTATTCTGGCTCTTTTGCCGCATGACCGGAGCTATCTGGAGAAGCGCTTTTGTCGCGGCTCTTTTTGCTCTTCATCCCCTCCATGTGGAATCAGTCGCCTGGATAGCTGAACGCAAAGACGTCTTAAGCGGTTTTTTCTGGATGCTCACTCTGTGTCTTTACGTATATTACACTGAAAAACCGGCTATAAAAAGATATCTGCTTGTTCTTTTTTCCTTTGTCTGCGCTCTTATGAGCAAGCCCATGGTTGTCACTTTGCCTGTCATTATGATTCTTCTCGATTACTGGCCGCTGGGACGTTTTAAGTCAAAGGAAGGCAATTGGGTTTTATGGCAGTTGCGGGAAAAAACACCTTTTTTTATTTTGTCAGCTATTTTTTCTGTTATCACACTTTTTGCTCAGTACAATCCGTCAGTAAAACATTTTTCTTTTTATTCACGAATAGCGAACGCGCCTGTTTCTTTTGTGACTTACCTGGAGAAGACATTCTGGCCTCATGATATGGCTGTTTTCTACCCTTTCTCAATTCAAATTCCGGTCTGGCAAGTAATTGGCTCCATTTTACTGATTATCGTTATCAGTGTTGCAGTTGTTGCCATGATGAAACGTATGCCGTATCTCTTTGTTGGATGGCTATGGTATGCGATAACGCTTCTACCAGTTATTGGAATCATTCAGGTTGGAGATTTCGCGATGGCTGACCGCTATCATTACCTGCCTTCTATCGGCATTGCTGTTATGCTGGCCTGGGGCGTCCCGCTTTTGTTTCCACGTGAAGACATGCGCAAAAAAATATTATGTCCAGCAGTAATAGTTGCTTTGGCCATCCTGGCAGTTTTAACGTGGCAGCAATGTGGTTACTGGAAAAATAATACTACTCTCTTTAGCAACGCTTTGCAGGTAACAAAAGATAATTATCTAGCTCATAACAATCTTGGTCTTACCTTGTTTACCGAAGGAAATACTGAGGAGGCTATTTATCATTATAACAAAGCCATCCGTATAAAACCTGATTATACCTATGCCTACTTCAACAGGGGAGTTGCTTACAATAAACTCGGCCAGTATCAGCGAGCCATAGAGGATTACAGTGAAGCCATCCGTCTGAAACCAGATTATATTGATGTTTATATCAACAGGGGACTTGCTTATTCAATGCAGGGCAATAACGAACTGGTTTGCCGTGATGCGCACAAAGCATGTAACTTGGGAAATTGCATAATGCTAGAATCGCCTAAAGGCAGGGAATTCTGCCGTTGATTTGATAGGGGATTCTAAAACTGATTACTTGGAATC
>CAVQCU010000195.1:0-3503 GCA_963710995.1 uncultured delta proteobacterium | reverse complement strand
GTAGGAGTTTCATCAATGGCAAAAACGCAGTCTTGAAGGAAAATGTTACGTATATTTCTGGGTGGATGGCATTTACTGCAACGTGCGCATGGATGATAAACAGTGCCTTTTGGTCATTATGGGTGCCACGGCTGATGGTGTAAAGGAACTGGTGGCCATAGAGGGTGGTTTCCGAGAAAGCGAGATGTCATGGAAGCAGTTGCTGTTAGATCTGAAGTCCAGAGGCCTGACCACCGCTCCACAACTGGCGATTGGCGATGGCGCACTGGGTTTCTGGAAAGCGTTGAGTAAAGTCTACGACGGTACCCGTTGGCAAAGATGCTGGGTACACAAGACTGCTAATGTTCTGAACAATTTGCCAAAGAGCCTTCAATCCAAAGCGAAATCCAAATTGCATCAGATTTGGCAGGCAGCCAACAAGGATGAAGCCGAGCGTCATTTTAATGATTTTGTGAATACGTATGAAGCAAAATATCCCAAAGCGGCCCAGTGTCTGGAAAAGGATCGAAATGCTTTGTTAACTTTTTATGATTTTCCCGCTGAACACTGGCGTCACATTCGGACCACGAATCCGATTGAATCGACTTTTGCGACGGTTCGGTTGCGAATGAATAAAGTGAGAGGCTGCTTTTCTGCGAACACGGTCATCTCAATGGCATTCAAATTATGTCAATGCGCTCAGAAACGATGGATTCGTCTACATCGTCCGGAACGCTTGGCTGATGTTGTTAAAGGAGTGAAATTCGTTAACGGTATGGAGGAAAAACGGATCGCCGCCTAAATTCTTCATACACAACTATTGACTATAGCTCATATTATTAGTCTCCTTTCTTATGAATTAATTTTAATCTTTTTAGGCAAATCCTCTTTAAGTCTGGGCAAGGTGATTTGTAAAATTCCTTTTTCATACTTTGCTTCAATTTTTTGAGAATCCACATGGAAAGGCAGTTGGAAATTCCGCTGAAAATTGCCCAGCTCTCTTTCCTGACGTAAATAAGTTTCACCTTCTTTAATGGGATCTGCCTTACTTGTTCCGGAAAGTGTCAATGTTGCACCTGTAACGGAAATATCAATTTTTTCCGGGTCAATTCCGGGTAACTCTGTTGTTACTATTATTCTGTCATCTTTCTGCCATACATTGATTACAGGATAATCCAATGTCGTAGTTTGCCCGACATTAGAAAAAAGTCTGTTTATTTCTCTCTGCAAGTTCATCATTTCCGGAACACTGTCAGCAAATTTTTTCATTCTCCATAGACTCGGGTTAAACATAAATTTTCCTCCTTTCTGAAATATTATTTACATAAGCTTTTGCTATTGTTACTTATTTTGTCTTATTTGAGACTAAATATATTTATGAAAATTGTCTTGTCAAGACATCCCATAACCGAAAAATAGACATTTTTTCATAATTATAGTTTTAGCATTTAGAGTATTTTTTATTGAGGGGAAAACGGATGTTAACTTATCAATTACTGCAAAGACAGATAAAAACTCTTATCTGTCCTAAATGCTTGTACCACATGTTAAATTAGAGTTTAGTTATTATTAATTCTTGCCATTTGAAAGAAAGCAGATTAGTTGTCGTTAACAATTTGAGAATAACAGGAAGTTATCCTTGTCAGGTTCACGCTTTGTTTTGTGGGGATGTTTGCCTCACTTGCTGTTATCTTGGTCATATGAAACTAACCTCTTTGGTGGCCGCTACGACTATGTAGCAACGCTCGTTGTTTGAACTGGTATCCGCCGGTATGATGAAGAACCCCGGGCGTCCGGGCTGGTATCCTGTTGTGGTTCCCACAAGAACTTCGTCGTCCTTGAACTCCACCCTGATTTTTCGTCCAACCGGAGGGTGTGCCGGGTCGAACTCGTTCCGTTTTACATGCTGCGGGTCGCCTGCAAAGTCTTTCACAAAGAATATTGCTTTCAAATCCTTTGTATTGATTTCGATAGGTTTCGCCTCAACTGGGGCATTCATCATTCATCATGCTCAAATGAAAGATGTCTTTTCCTGGGAAGAAGTCCGCTGTTGTGCCTTTGATTATGCTCTCGTCAGCAAACCGTAATATGACTTTGTTTATCATTTCCACCTCTCGAAAAGTCATGCTGACGAACCAACATTTGGCCAAAATATATACCAGCCCATCCGCTACCATTCCATGTTCGCCGAACAATTAATATGAGAACCTCGCTTTTCTCAACAATTTAAGTATTAATATAGCATATGTATTTTTTTTCAAAAAAGGAAATTACACAGCATCATTGATTAGCAATTGTAACCTAGCATAAAATTAGAAATTTGAAAAGTGAACCTCCCCCAGCAGGAGCTGGGGGCTTCCCTGTCTATTGCAGCACTAATTGCAGTTGCCCTTTGTCTTCTTTTTCTTGATGCTCAACGTAAGCAAGAATTTCCTTTTCATCCATACCTATACACGATACGCAATAGCCCCGTGACCAGATACCGAGCTTCCTTGAATATGTCTTTTGTAGAAAAGGAAATTTCGCTTTTAACTCCTTTGCCGATCTTGTCTTTATAAACTGAATGGCATTGGCAACTGCAATTCTCGGAGGTATCACGATTACCATGTGAACATGATCCTCCTGTACATTAACCTTTATTACCTCGATATCGGGATCAAGCTCAAAAATATGCAACAATATCTTCTCCGCATATTCTTTTACTCCTTTTACAAATATCTTCCGCCGATATCTCGGTATCCAAACGAGATGATACTAAGTCTTATATGTAGCATGAGCGCTTTTACGAAATCTCTTCCCCTATCTTACCAAATACTATCTCGTATGGATAGCCACTTCATCACCAAACTCCTGTCTGGTGATGTAGCGGCAACCCGCAGGGTTCATGCAAGATGTCGCATGTAACATTAAAGAAGCCCCCAGCTCCTGCTGGGGGAGGGTCACTCATAAAACACATTGAAAAAGGAAGTATAAAGATTTAAAATACCTTCACAGAATCAGATAAGGAGGAAAAATATGAAAAAAGTTGCTAATTATGTTTTTATTTCTATACTTGCCATCTTATTTTCTCTCTGTTCCTTGAAATCAGCATCGGCTCAGGTTGGCGGATATATTGGTATATGGGGAGGATATACAATCAGTCCCGATGCAAGGTCTGGAGATTATTATGATAATTGGGATTATTATCATGACTTTAATTTAGACATTCAGGAAAGCTGGGTGTTCGGGGCAAAAGTTGGTTATACCCCACCTCCATTAAAATACTTCTCATTTGAATTTGAATACAGTTATTTAAATCCAGACATAAATAGGTCAGTATTAGGCCGATACGGATCTGATTTTGTAACTGTTGAAGGTGATGTAAAGTTAAACAATTTTATGTTTAACGCCATTATAAAATATCCTCTAGGAAGATTTCATCCCTATTTTGGAGCAGGTCTTGGATTTTCTTATACTGATGTGTCGGCGACAGCGACTCAAAGCTTAAAGAGTGTGATCAGTTCAGCGTCTGTAGGGAAAAACGA
>CAVQCU010000194.1:0-14037 GCA_963710995.1 uncultured delta proteobacterium | reverse complement strand
TTTGAACAACGAGACACTTTGGTAGAGGTAATATTTTTGATCAATTTATTAATTCTTTTTGTATTCACAGCACCATTTTCATCGATTAAGTGCTGTCACTTATGTTTATGAAGAGTTCATTTTACCCCCATATGCAACCTCATTCGTCCCGGATTACTGGTTTTCCCGTGTATTGGATGTACGCCTTCCTATGTTACGCCGTTTTTAATATTCTGGAAGCCCGGGAAAGATTGAACGCCATCTGCCGGAAGAGAGCATCAAGCGCATTTTTAATCAACTTCGGGAACCTTGCCCGATATGCCTTGTTGTATAAATGGCTTAATCCGAAATACTGTTCAACGATATACCGTACTTTAGAAATAGCTTTGTTACGCTCTTTTTCATATTCCGTAAGTTCGGCGCCTGTTGTCGCTTTACGCATAATGCCGTCTTCAATACTGTTCATGGAGAGAAACTCTCGATTCGGCTTTCCAAAATACCCTTTATCCGCATAAACTTTTTTAATAGGTTCTTTCGTGTGACAACTACCGGCAACGCAAAGAGGAAGATAAGGACTATCATGATGAGAAGCAGGAGTCATCTCCGTGGACAGAACAAAACCATGTTTAACATCCACGGAAGCATGTTCCTTAATTCCGTAATGGGCGACATCATTTTTGACTGTCCAGTCCGATTCCAGATCGCGGGAGAATTTAAGCGCGTTGCCGTTCTTATCAACTTTTCCTTGAGGCGTTTTACTCTTTGCTTTTTCTTTTTGAAGTATTTCATTGCTGAGTGGATGGGAAGCAGATTGCACCAGACGGGCATCAATGGCTATGCCCTCGTTGATTGTCAAGCCCTTGGCGGCAAATTGTAAAAGGAGTTCATGGTTGATCATGCGCATAGTATCTATAGAAAATCGGCCCCTGAACCTGGAGAATGTAGAATGATCGGGAGATGTATCGTCAAGGGAAAGTCCCAGGAACGTTTTGAAAGAAGTCCTGTCGTTGATTTGAGTTTCCAGTTCCGGGTCGGAATCGATCTTGAACCATTGCTGAAGAAGAAGGCACTTCATAAGGATAAGAGGTGGATAGGCGTCGTTTCCTTCAAAGCTTTTACCGACGGGATATTTTCTCATGAGGAGGCTTTCAATTCTGGACCAGTCGACAGTGGCGTTGATCTGTTCCATTCTTTTAATAGCCCGGTTCTTTTCCATGGAAGCAAAGAGCGATATATCGGTGAAGGTGAAGTTGGTTTTCATTTTTTTGAAGCTCATAGTTCCTCCAAGAAGTTTTATTTGAAGGAATTATGCCTGAAACGCAACTGTTTGTCAAGATATTTATACAATAATATCAATATATTAGCTTTGAATAACTGCTTTTTAACCGGAGAATTATTAGGAGAATATAATTGAAAACTATCGCTAGTTGTGCAAAGGTCTCCGTTTGTCATTGCGAGCCGTCTCTATATTATCAAGTAGATTAAAACAAGCACAGATGTTCCACTGCGTGAGGGTACGCGGCCTAAAATTTAACCGCTTTTATTTTAAGGAACAAAAAAAATGAGATACGAAGGCGACATATTCCGGCCGTTTAGTGAAGCCAACAGCTACCTTCTTCAATGCACTGTAGGCTGTTCCCATAATCAGTGTACTTTCTGCGGCATGTATAAAGACAAAAAGTACCGGGTGCGGCAAATTTCCGAAATTATGGAAGATATTAAAATGGCCAGGGATCACTATGGCGATCTGGAAAAAGTTTTTCTTTGCGATGGTGATGCCATTGCTCTGGAAACAGATATTCTGCTGACAATTCTAAAAAAACTTTATCAAACATTTCCATCCCTGCGCCATGTGGGAAGCTATGTCGGGCCGCAGAGCACCTTGTCCAAATCCATGGAAGAATTAAAAGAGCTCCGGTCTGCCGGTCTGACCAAGGCATATATAGGCGTGGAAACGGGAGATGATGAGCTTCTGAAAAAGGTGAAAAAAGGCGTCGGTTATGACCAGATGCTGAAAGCCGGCCAGAATCTCGTTGCGGCGAACATCAATCTTTCCGCCATGGTATTGTTGGGGCTGGCGGGAAAGGGCGAGGCCTCTAGGCGGCACGCTTTAGCTACTGCAAAAATCTGCAATGAAATGAAGCCGCAATACCTGGCAGCGCTTACAGTTACGCCAGTGCCCGGAACTGTTTTATATCGTCAGGTGCAGGCCGGTGATTTTGAATTATTAGATCCCTTTGAAACCCTCGAAGAAATGAAACAAATATTTGAAAACATTACTGCCGATAACATGAAATTTATCGGCACTCACTCCTCCAATTATCTGTCCATTACAGGTACCCTTCAGAAAGACAAACAAAAAATGATTGCCGCAGTCGATGCTGTCCTGAAAAGCAGGGATGAGAGTTTAATCCGCCCGGATAATATGAGGGGACTGTAAAGAACTAAACAGCTTACTAATTCCATTTTCTTTGAAATAAATTAACCATTTATGGGCTGTAAATCATCCTTCCTGTAATGTTTTTTCTTATTTTTCCAATTCACACTACATTTCAATCCGTAATAAACAATATTCACGCCTGACAAACATCAACGATGCACAATGAAGAAAGAGAAGGCACATAAAACAACTAATGCAACATTAGGGTACGACGCGTATACAGAAGAGAGGCCTCGACCCGATTCCGGATCTTGGTCTTCGCGAAGATGTTGCGCATATGGGTCTTGACGGTCTGTAAGGTTAAGAAAAGCTTATCGGCAATCTCTTCATTGGTCATGCTTTGGTTGACCAGTGCCAGAACCTCCATTTCCCGCGGGGAAAGTATGTCCAGTTTTGCCGAATTCAGGTGGGTGAGAGGTTTAAGAAGATCTCTTTGCTTCTTGAATTCTTTGATGATTTTCTCGAAAACACGTGTGATCAGCTCAGCGTCGAGCCAAAACTCTCCCTGGGCAACCACGCGAATACATTTAATAAGTTGCTCGTCACCCAGTGCGGTTCGGAAAAAACCTCGCACACCCCCGTGGATCATCACCATAACGATTTCCTCGTTGTAGTGTTTGCCGACGACGATGATCTTCGTGGCAATCAATTTATCCAAATAATCGAGGGTTCTTCCCAAATCCAGCGCCGCCGCATCCCGCAGAATATCCTGATCCAAGAGGAGAATGTCCGGCCGCTGCTTGATCATTTGTTTTAGGAAGGCAATGGCCCGCTTCACCTCGCTCTTGAGATTTTTGATGGTGATAATGTTGATGATGAGGTTGATATCTTTATTCCCGTGCAGACGATTCACAAGTCGCTCCAGATATTTTTCATCACTAGTCGCAACGGCCAAATTGATCATCTTCTGTCTCCTTTGATATTCACATTGATGGTCCGCCATCAATGAAACCGGTTCCGGAGAAAACGCTACCACTTAAAGGACATTGTCTTGAGTAAACATAAAAGATTAGTCACAGGATGTCAATCATTGATTGCTTGATCATGAATTATACCTCTACCCAAAAACTGGACAAGGTGATGGGGTGCATTTTACAATGCTAAGAGTTGTGATGCCAAATTTCTTTCAAACGGTTATCATTGATTCTTAGTGATGAAACCAAGTGTGGCTTAGGTGTAAGGTGCGGAAAGGTGTTTCATCTGTTTGTTAGTATAGATATTTTAGAATCGGGGTAGATCTGATATCTGTGTTTTACAGCGTTCATGAATAATGTAGTTATAAAGTTCCTACAGTTGTATGTCCTCTGGAGCCAATACATATCGGCTGCAAGAACCTCACCACTTTTTGCAGCCGTTTCGTTTTCCAGCTCCGCGAGAAGCACTTTCGACTTACAGGTAATGTCAATCCGGGGGAGGTTGATCACAATCTTCTCGATGAAGAGTTTGAGATAAGCCTTGATCACGAACCGGTCATCTGCCAAGAACATCTCCCTAATCATTGTCTGGAATTTTCCGAGAGATTCTTGCCTAAACAGATGGAGAGGCATGCAGCTGGTTTTCTCTGAATGTTTTACCTACAAACAAACGACTTTGAAAAGTTTTGACGTTGTTAATTATGATTTGAAAGGAGCAACACAAAGCTAAGTAGGTAGCAAAGGGAATCAACTGTATCATACAAATGTCTCTTATCAATGGTCAAAGGCAAACCCATTTTCCTTTTTTGTACCGCTGCCAGTACTGTCGCTGCTGTTATGACTGTCTTTTCACAATTTCTTTATCTCTTCAGTTTTTTTGTCCATTATTCTTAAACGCCTGCTAATGACCTTTAACAGGCCCGTCAGTATCTTTGCCGCTACGCGCGGGTCTGACTGCAGTATCTCATTGAATTTTTGTTTTGTTATCACCATCAGGACCGAATCAGCGCTTGTTCTGGCGGTTGCAGCACGTGGTTCCGAGTCTATCAGTGACATCTCTCCGACTATGTCATTGGCTCCCATCGTGGCCAGTACTATTTTTTCGTTGTCTTTTGTCTTTTTTATTATCTCGACGCAGCCCGACATTATTATATAGAGCAATTCTCCCGGCTCGCCTTCCACAAATAAAAGGGAGCCTTTTTTAATGCTCTGTTCAAAGACGCGTTTGTAGACTATCTCAAGCTCATTTTTATCAAGGTCACTGAAAATAGTTAGGGAGCGTAATCCGTTATAATCCAGTTGATCGGGCACGTGGCCTCCATCAAAAGTAAAAATATTTAAAAGTCAAAACCAAAAAGTACCGAACCCGTCATATGTCTATCTCCCAGCCTTTTTTTTGTAGTACATCTTATTGTTCGGGACAGCGTAATGTTTGTTTGATAATATATTACTTTCTATTGTGAGAAATATTATAGAAGTTCCGTTTTTATGTCAATTATTATTTAAAGCAAACAATTGGATGGCGCAGTGGAATTTCACCCCACCGCTAGGCTCACCTAACGATTTTATCTTATTTCCCGGCTCCTCCCATCTCTAGTTGACCAAACAATAAGATCAGATGATCCGACCTCTTCGCTCCATTCCCATTACAGAACCTTCATCCCTACTACTGGCTGCTCCGCCCCCGTGCCCCGCATAGGTGCTCTCATTCTTGTGGGTCTTCCCCCATCTCTTGTGCAGCCTCGTGGCGCACTTACCATTTGAAATATTTAAATTCAATATCCACATAATTAATTCATATTTAATTATTTATCAGACTGAGACCAACAATCACTCCATGATGAAGTAGAAGAACCTTCTGACTTGCAAGTGGCAACACAGTTTTGATTTTCTGCAGTACAAAGTCTACCATCTGCAGTATAATTATAACAGGCTAGACTTTTGTTGTTGCAACAATTAATACAATTATTTATGCGTGTCGTACTTGCTTTGGGTGTTTCTTTCGTTTTTACAATGGCATTATCTTTTTCTACAATAGCCTTCCCCTTTTCATTTGTTGGTTCTTCTGGTGATGGTTTAATATAAGAGTCATCTAACACACAATTTTTCATTCCATCTTTAGGGCTATCTGTGACGATTGAGTTGCCGTCACGATCAATACAAATATATAATTCTCCCGCATTAACATAGATTACTAAAGCTAAAAATACGCATAATGTAAAAACTATTTGTTTCATTGTTTTCCCTCCTTAACGGAATTGAGGAAATTAAACGTCTTGAGATAGTAGCGAGTTTTTATTTTTAAAAGTCTAGCATAAAATAAAGTAAAAACAAATAATGCAGTTTTTTGATTATTTCCGATTGAATTGTGGTATCCGACATCTCTAATGAGACAAGCAAAGACTTGCCCTGCAGTTGTACCGGTTGCGTGGCCTGAGAACGCGGATGTGTCAAGCGGACTTTCATTGCAGTTTAGGGTTTGCTGTAAAAAGGGGTAGCAGCTTTTTTTCCTTAAGGATGGAGATCACTTTCAGAGCCTCGTCTTCGCTATCGAATTTCCCGACGACAACTCGATACCATGTATCCTTAGGGGTCGCTTTTCTGGCTATAATCTCGATTTCTTTTCCTCTCAATGACGGTTCGCCTCTGTAAAACCCGGCGGATTTAGGACTCCAGAACGTTCCGACATTAATTTTATACGTTCGATCGGATGATTGGACGATCAGGTTTCCTTCCGTAATTTTCGGTATCCTGACTTTTTGGTTTACAGAAATTAGATTGGCATTGGTAATCTCGGGGTTAGAATCTAAGATGAGGTCAACGCGGGTTATATTCGACTTTCCGTAATATTGACGTGCTAAGCGACTAATGCTTTGCCCTGTCTTAACTATAATGGATTCCGTTGATCGTGTTTCATTACTTATGCGTATCGAAG
The DNA here is from genome assembly GCA_963710995.1 of uncultured delta proteobacterium. Lineage (GTDB taxonomy): Bacteria > Desulfobacterota > Syntrophia > Syntrophales > Smithellaceae > Smithella. Next base: position 7,769 of record CAVQCU010000194.1, on the reverse strand, counting down.
ATGCGGATGGCGGCGCATCGGGTTGGGGAAATTCAACAGGTGGATAACGCACGTCGACTTTTGAAGTCTTGGTGTTTGTTGTTTGAGGAACTGCGACAAGAGGTCGTTCGGTGTGGAAAAGAGAAGTCCACATGGATTCGATACTCCGTCGATTTGAAGGCCCGTATCGAAGGAATCCAAACATCAGAAAAAATATTACTCCCAGACCAAGCAGGATCAGGAGAATAAAGGCGATCTGCCTTGAATAAAGAATTCTTTCACGACGGATTAGATGCGTTCTCTTAACAAACCTGAAGATTCTTATGGGCCTGAATTTTCGGCGTGAAGGGCCTTCCAGATTCATTATAACTTCACGAATGATCTTTGCATCTATTTTTTTCTTGGATTCACTGAAGCCGTTTAGCAAGGCGTTGTCGCACACGATGTTGATGACACGCGGAATTCCCTTCGTATGCTCGATGATCACAGAGATCGCCTTCGGAGTGAATGTATTAGAAGTGCTGCGCCCAACGAGTTTAAGGCGATGTTCAATATATTCTCGCGACTCTTCGGCGGTCAGGGTCGTAATTTTGCTTCTGATCCTTATCCGTTGGTTGAGAATTTTCAAGATCGATGAACTTAATATATTTTCAAATTCCGGTTGTCCCACGAAAACAATCTGAAGCCGCCCTGATGCCAGGGGTACCAGATCGGATAATTTCCCCAGTTCTTGCAGTGTTTCTATTGCAAGATGCTGTGCTTCATCAATAATAATCGTCATCGTTTCATCGCTGCCAAGATGCGACAGATATTCAACTAGATTGTGTATAAGGGTTTTTTTGTCCTTCTCCGTAACCTCAATGTATCGCTCCCTTAAAATGATTTCCAAAAATTCTTCAAAGGTGATTGATGGATTAAATATGAAGGCTGTTTTTACTTTATCATCGAGGCTCATCAAGAGATAGTAAATAAGAGTTGTTTTCTCCTGTTCCCACTTCCCCTGTGATGCTGATGAATTCCTGTCGACTTTCTATGCCCTTCATCATCGCATTAAGGGCTTTCCGGTGGCTCGATGTCAAATAGAGAAATTTGGGATCTGGCGTAATTTCAAAAGGCTTTTCCGAAAATCCGTAAAATTCATTATACATTTTTTACCTCATAAACTTCATGTTGCTGTTTCAATCCCGCGAAACTTGGAATCCCCGGCTCCGGGGTAGTGTAGGAATGCGCCCCCCCCCGATCAAGTCGAGGGCAGGCTGCACTCGCGGGAGGTCGCGTTATTACAGGGAGCCTCCGGCTCCTGCCGGAGGGGGCTCCACTGAGTTTGCACTTGAGTGCAGGATCCGGTGACCTGCCTTGAATATTTGTATCATATATTAAGTTAGAGTTCAGCAGTTTTTTGATTATTTCCGATTGAAATCTACTGAAGTAATGAAACTGTATGGCCTAACGCTTTCAGGAAGAAGTGATTATCCTAAACAATTCATGTTTTAGATTTAATAATATCAAGTCCTGTCCGATCTAGGTAATGTTCCAGTTTTTTGTGACATGTATAATTCATTACGGCCAATTTCCTCAACAACCTCATCAACCGTATGGTCTTCCAATTCCATATCATCTTGACAGGGTTGATCAAGTAATTTATTAGCACTTAACATCAATTTATCCAAAGATGATTTATCCCCTCTCATCTGATAAAAAGCTTCTCGAATAATTAAATCTGCAGCATCTCTCAACGGAATCTTTTTTTTATCAATTTCATTCCCAACTATTTTAATTAAGGATTTAATAAATTCTTTATAATCGCCTTCTAAAGCTTTGTTTATATAATCAGTCATTGACATGTCCTCGTTATTGAGCCGCAGGGTTCATGCAAGATGTCACATGTAACATTAAAGAAGCCCCCAGCTCCTGCTGGGGGATGGTCACTTTATAGATCATATATTATAAATTTAACTTTTAATCTCAATGTTCCTAGCCCACATTGCCCAATAAGATATTATATTGTCATTGGGGGCCTGCCCCCTTTTGCATCGGAAGGATATCTATATCTCTATATTCCTTCAACCTTGAACTACAATATAGCAAGCTGTAATGTTTTTTTCTTATTTTTCCAATTCACACAACATTTCAATCGGAAATAATCAAAAATGTCTGAATTATAACTTAATATATGGTATAAGTATTGTGTACAGATAAAAATAATCAGAAAATAAAAAACATCTTTAAAATAAACTTTACCTGTTGTCGCTAAATTATAGCTGAACAAATTGTCAAAATGATTGACGAAGATAGCCTCAACTAAGAAAAATTGTCTGAAAGTATATATGGAACAGCAAAGCAAAAAGAAAAACGGCTACCTAGCTTATCATGATCAAATCAAACATCTGATTCAAATTGGAGTGGCTCTTTCCGGAGAAAAGAATATCAATCGTCTTCTGGAAATAATTGTGGATGAGGCGCGCAAATTGACCAATGCCGATGCCGGCACGCTTTATATAATGTCGGACGACGAGACTAAACTTCAATTCGCGATTATTCAAAATAATTCATTGAATATTCGCATGGGTGGTACCGGAGGAGTTATAACATGGCCGAACGTTAATTTAAAAAATAAAGACGGAAGGTCAAATAAAGCTAATGTTTCCGCTTACGTAGCTATTTTCGGCGAGACAATAAATATTGCTGATGTGTACCACGCTCAGGGTTTTAACTTTGAAGGAACAAAACAGTTCGATAAAAAGACCGGTTACCGTTCAAAATCAATGCTGGTTTCGCCTTTACGTAATCACGAAAATGACATTATCGGCGTTCTACAGCTTTTAAACGCTCTGGATCCGATAACCGGCGAAGTAATAAATTTTTCATCTGACTCACAGGAGATTATTCTGTCTTTAGCGTCACAGGCGGCAGTTGCTCTTTCCAATAGCCATTTAATTCATGATTTGGAGAGTCTGTTTGAATTGTTTATTAAAACAATCGCGACAACCATTGATGAAAAATCGCCCTACACAAGTGGCCATATACGCCGCGTTGCTGAATTGACAATGGCCATTGCCGATAAGATAAATGAAACACAGCAGGGGTGTTTCGCGGCTGTAAAATTTTCTGATGATCAGATGCGGGAATTACGCATGGCCGCCTGGCTGCATGATTTGGGAAAAATTACCACTCCCGAACATATTATAGATAAAAAAACAAAATTGCAGACTGTGCATGACCGTATCCATGAAGTTAAAACGCGCCTAAAATTGATCAAAAAAGATTATCTGCCAGCGACTAAATCTGAAACTAAAGATCTGCGTGCTGACAAAACCACCAGAAGCGCCGACGCGGAAATCAAAGCATTAGACAAGGAATATCAGTTTCTGCTGGAAGTTAATAAAGGCGAAGAATTCCTGAGTGATGAAAAGATCGCCAGAATCAAAAATATTGCCCAACGTGAATGGAGTATGAACGGAGAGATCAGACCGCTTCTTTCGGAAGAGGAAGTTTATAATTTATGTGTGCGACGCGGCACTCTTAACGAAGAGGAGCGAAATTTAATTAACAATCACGCTCTTGTTACACACAAAATACTTGCCGGACTTCCTTTCCCCAAAAAAATGCGTCATGTTGCCGATTATGCCGCCGCCCACCATGAAAATATTGATGGCAGCGGTTATCCCTTCGGGCTGAAAGGAGATGAGATTCCCCTGCAGTCGAGAATTATTGCCATTGCCGATGTTTTCGAAGCACTTACCGCCAAGGACCGGCCATATAGAAAAGGTAAGACTTTATCCGAGGCTTTAAGAATAATGGAGTTAATAGTCAAAGATAATCAAATTGACAAAGATTTGTTCGAGTTTTTTATCAAAGAAAAAATCTACGCTGATTATGCAAAACGGGAGCTGATGCCGCAGCAAGTGGACATCTAACGACTGCGCTTCATCGCGGCAGGTGAATTTTGTCATTACACCTTTCAAATCGTAATACTCAACATCAATAATTTTCAAAGTCGTTTTGTTTGTAGAAGTCAACAATTTTGCTTGTTTTGGAATCGGATTTTTATTAACTACTTCTGTAAGTTGCAAATCGTTAACCTTGACAAATATGCTGGACTTCAATCCGTTATCAAAATGAGGTAGTGATTTTTTCCTCTTTTAAAAAAAATGAATAGTGCTATTATGATATTCAGATTATCGGAAATAGCGAAGTTTGGATATTAATTTCCTGAAGGAGAACATATGTGGAAATGTAAAAAGTGCGGAAAAGAGAATGAGGATAGCTTTGATTCCTGCTGGAGTTGTGGAGTGACCAAAGATGGAACTGAGTCAGTAAAAGAAGATATTGCAAAGAGCAACTCCCCACTTGACTACACTTCAACGTCTGGCACTTCTCGAATGATAGCAAGTTTAGTATCTTTCCTCGGTTGGGTCATAGTAGCTATTAGCGTTCTAATCCTCTTATTTTCTTTAGTAGGTAGCCTCAAAGAAAATAGTGGCTTAGCCTTAATGGGTTTATTCCCCTCTCTTGCCGGAATCATAAGCGGTTTACTCTTGGTGATGTCAGGCCAATTGACGCGAGCGTTGGTCGATACGGCGGATAACACAGGACAAATGTTGGCTATTATGAAAAACAAAAAGGGAAATGAAACTCCTCTCAGGCGAAAAATTTATAATGAATTTTACGGATTTTCGGAAAAGCCTTTTGAAATTACTCCGGATCCCAAATTTCTCTATTTGACATCGAGCCACCGGAAAGCCCTGGATGCGATGATAAAGGACATAAAAAGTCGGCAGGGCTTCATTAGCATCACAGGAGAAGTGGGAACAGGCAAAACAACACTTATTCACTCTCTCCTGACGAGCCTCGATGATAAAGTAAAAACAGTCTTTATTTTTCATACAGCAATCACCTTTGAAGAATTTCTGGGAAACATCCTCAGGGAGCTACATCTTGAGGTTAAAGAGAAGGATAAAAAAACCCTTCTATATCAGCTTGTTGAATATCTGTTGCATATCGGAAACGATGAGATGGTGGCGGTGATCATCGATGAGGCACAGCATCTTGCAATAGAAACGCTACAAGAACTGGGGAAATTATCCGATCTGGGGTCCCTGGCATCATGGCGGCTTCAGATTGTTTTCGTGGGACAACCGGAATTTGAAAATATCCTCAATTCACCGAGTTTGAAAATCCTCAACCAACGGATAAGGATCAGACGCGAAATCACGACCATGACCGCCGAAGAGTCGCGAGACTATATTGAGCATCGCCTTAAACTCGTTGGAAGCAGCACTTCTAAGATATTTATCCCCAAGGCGATCTCTGTGATCATCGAGCATGCGAAGGGAATTCCGCGTGTCATTAACATCGTGTGCGACAACGCCTTGCTAAACGGCTTCAGCGAATCCAAGAAAAAAATAGATGAAAAGATCATTCGTGAAGTTATAAAGAATCTGGAAGGCCCGTCACGCTGGGAATTCAGGCCCATGAGAATTTTCAGGTTTGTTAAGAGAACGCATCCAATCCGTCGTGAAAGAATTCTTTCTTCAAGGCTACTCTTGACCGCCGTCATTCTCCTGTTCCTGCTTGGTCTGGGAGGAATAGTTTCTCTGATGTTTGGATTCCTTCGATACGGGCCTTCAAATCAACGGAGGATCGAATCCATGTGGACTTCTCTTTTCCACACCGAACGACCTCTTGTCGCAGCTCCTCAAACAACAAACACCAAGACTTCAAAAGTCGACGTGCGTTATCCGCCTGTTGAATCCCCCCAACCCGATGCACCGCCATCCGCATCTTCGATACGCATAAGTAATGAAACACGAATGGAATCCATTATAGTTAAAAAAGGGCAAGACATTAAGAGCTTAGCGGAACAATATTACGGAAGGTCTAATATAACCATCGCTGACTTCATCTTAGATTCCAACCCTGAGATTACCAATGTCCATCTCATTTCGGTAAACCAAAAAATAAGGATGCCGAAAATTACGGAAGGAAACCTGATCGTCCAATCATCCGATCGAACGTATAAAATTAATGTCGGAACGTTCTGGAGTCCTAAATTCGCCAAGTTTTACAGAAGCGAACCGTCATTGAGAGGAAAAGAAATCGAGATTGTAGCCAGAAAAGCGACCCCTGAGGATACATGGTATAGAGTTGTTGTCGGGAAATTCGACAGCGAAGACGAGGCTCTGAAAGTGATCTCCATCCTTAAGGATAAAAAACTGCTCCCCCTTTTCACAGCAGACCTTAAACTGCATTGAAGTTCCGCTTGACAACCCCACGTTTTCCGTTCGCGCAGCCGGTACAACTGCAGGGCAAGTCTTTGCTTGTCTCATTAGAGATGTCGGATACCACAATTCAAATGGTAATCCTCAATTCTTCTATGTAAAAAAGCAAGTCCCTTTTTTTAATAAGGCACATGACCAATATTCTTTTATAAAATATCTGGTGCATAGCAATCTTTAAAATCAATCTTCTATCAGCAGACAGGCCGTTAAAAAGTCGCTGCATTACCTTGGTCAGGTTTTAAAGTGTGGACACGCAGTCTGACAATAGCAGACTAAATGGCAAGCTGCAGAATTAAGGAAGCGTTGTCCACGGATTCATGATTATCAAATTGCCCCAAACACCCCCTGTTTGTTAATAATTAAACAACCGCCGGAACATATTTTTGCCGATTTTTAAGAACAAATCGGATACGGTTCAAAAGTTTTCGGGCAATATGCACAACAGCTTTTGTCTTTTTCATTCTCGTAGATAGCTTATTGAAAGCCATCGTCAATGCCGGATCTTTGCGCACGGCGATCCAGGAAGATTCAATCAGTAACGCCCTGAGGGCAGCATTGCGCCGGAATGTGATGCCGGTAGAATATTCTGTTTCGCCGCTTGACCTTATGTCCGGAACCAAACCTGCATAACTGGCAAGCTTATCAAGGGAGGAGAACCGGGAGAGATCGGCAAGCTCGGTCAGCAAAATCATGGCCGTTAGAGTGCTGATACCCGGCACGGATTTCAAAAGAAGGACATCCGCCAGATACTCTTCAGTTCTCGATAAACTTAATATGGCCCGGTTAAGGTTGGCGATGATCTGTCGCAAGTGTTTTAACTCCTCAAGATGTACCTTGAGGGCAAAATCACCACTGGCCTTTTCCATACGGATAGATTCGATCCAATTGATAAATCGCCTGGACCAATGGCCCTCTTCAGGAATCACGATGCTGTAGAAAATAAGATCGACGTGATCTGGTTCTTGCACCGCGTCTGTTTCCTCACCATGCTCTGACGGGTGCGCACTAGGCTGCGGTCTTCCACTTTCACTCTTGAAGGAACGTAGATGCCTTTGATTTCACCGTTGCGAAGACCGCGGGCCAGTTTCCGGCAGTCTACACGGTCTGTTTTGCCGGCTCTTTCCTTGTCTTTTGTCGGAACATCGGCAGGATTGACGACTATGCAATCGATTCCTTTTTCTCTTAATTTGTCATGGAGCCAGAAGCCACTGAAACCGGCTTCATAAACAGTATGATACGTGGCTCCTGGAAATGTTCTTTCCAAATAATACGTCAGTTTCTCAACCTCCGGCGGTTGGGTGAAGGTCTTATGTTCAAACTGCTCGGTATGTATGCTTACACTCCAGCTCTTCTTGTGGATATCCATGCCCACGTAAATGTGTTGACCTCCAAAGTCAAGTTTGTTACTCTTTTCCATGGCAAGCCTCCTTTGGTGTATTTATGTTTTGGCGAACTAAATATACTATAACAAAGTGGAGACTTGCCTTTGTATTTTTTAACATAAGGTCT
>CAVQCU010000193.1:0-5511 GCA_963710995.1 uncultured delta proteobacterium | reverse complement strand
AAATCCTTGTACCACATGTTAAGTTAGGATTCAGGCATTTTTTATTTCTCAATTCAGGTACGCCTCTGGCGCTGGAGAACGATAATTCAAGGAACTATGTGGCCTGAATGTGTTGTATTCCATGCGCCATTTTTCAATTAACGTTTTCGCTTCTTTCAAAGTATAGAATATTTCTCCGTTTAGTAATTCATCTCTGAGCTTGCCGTTGAAACTTTCAATATAGCCGTTTTCCCAAGGACTGCCCGGTTCAATATAAAGGGTCTGAACACCAATGTTTGACAACCATCGACGAACCATCTTTGCCGTAAATTCCGACCCGTTATCCGAGCGAATATACTCCGGCGCTCCATGACGAATGAACATTTCTGTCAGACAATCCAGGACATCATCAGATTTTAAATTCCTTTCCGTAACAATAGCCAAACATTCACGACTGTATTCATCAATAACTGTGAGCATCTTGATTGGTCGACTGTCATGGGTGCGATCGGCAACAAAATCATAAGACCAAACATGGTTACGATGCGTCGGCCGAAGACGAACACAAGAACCATCATTCAACCACAAACGACCACGTTTCGTTTGTCTCTTAGGAACCTTCAGGCCTTCCTCCCGCCAGATCCTTTCCACCCGTTTATGATTAACCCGCCATCCATCCTGTTGTAAAAGAGCTGTTATCCTTCGGTAACCGTAACGGCCATACTTGAGGGCTAGCCCAATAATCTCCGACCTCAAACGCCCCTCATCACATCTGGCTACAGTGGAATGTCTCTGGGTTGACCGGGGTTGATTTATCACCCGACAGACACGCCGTTCGGAAATATGAAGTTTCTCCCTCACATGCTCCACGCAGCGCTTGCGTCTGTCGGGGCTTAATAGTTTCCCTCCAAAGCTTCCTTCAAAATCAGCTTGTCCACGGTTAGTTCTGCTACTGCTTTCTTGAGATGCGAGTTCTCCCTTTCCAAATCCTTAAGGCGCTTTACCTGGACAGTCTTCATACCGCCATATTCTTTACGCCATCTGTAGTATGTTTGTTCTGATATCCCTATCTCCCGGCAAATCTGCCCAACATTTTTGCCCTGTGAAATTTTTACATCCATCTCCCGAAGTAAACCAATAATCTGCTCCATCGTAAATCGCTTTCTGCTCATATCTCTTACCCCCTTTAATATCTTTCTTATTATACCCCAATCCTAACTTAAATATTGGATCGGTTTTCGGGGGGCAGGTCATGGATTTGTAGGTGTAACAAATTCCCGTCACACCCGCATTTTAACAATACCATCTTAACTATTATCAGTTGAAATATTGCATAACGATAGTAACAAACCACGTCTATCCCAATAACTAACCGCAAAGATTCTGAAACCATAAAAATCGCCACTCCAACCAATTAATCTCATTCCAAGATTCATGGCCAAAATCAGCCGTTCTTGGTTTTTATAACAAATTCTTTATTACTCCAAGTTTGTTTCCAACGCATAGCCAGTTAGTTTCCGTTTATAAAAATTTATCCGATCTTCACATAAAAAAATAGCTGGACTCTAACTTAAATTGTAGTAAAATTATTTGGGGCAGGCTACGGTGAATTTTAGAGGAAATAAATTATAAGAGAATAAACTGGAAAGAAGTAAAGAAAAGGCGTAGATTATAAAAGAATATAACGGGACTGATTAATAAAAAAATAAGCCATATAATACTATTAAGAGAAAAAATTAAACGTAATAGTATCGAGTATGGATGAAATCATTTCCATATCTCAATAAATACAAATTGTGAAAGGATGAATTAACATGAAGAAAATTACAGTTGGTTTAGCTATTGCCCTGTTTGTAAGTATATCTTTTTTAATGGCCTGCTCCGCTGGTAAAAGCACGGCGGAACTAGCGATAAAAACTGCAGAACAAGCCGTCAATACGACCAAGGCTAAAGCAGCCAAGCTTGTTCCGGTTCAAGTAAAATCGCTGGAAGACGCTCTGGCTGCTGCGAAAGAAAAGGTTGCTAAAGGCGAGTATAAAGCCGCTTTAGAAGAAGCAACTGCCCTTACCGGCAAAGCCACGGAAGTAATGGCTGCCGCAATAGACAAAAAAGACGAGCTGACTCAAAAATGGACAGAGTTAAGCCAGGAAGTTCACCAAATGGTTAATGATCTTCAGAATCGTGTGGATGTTCTTTCCAAGGTCAAGAAACTTCCGGCTAATCTGACCGCGGAAAAATTTGCCGAAGCCAAAGCCGGACTAAATTCCATCACAGATGAATGGATCAAAGCACAGGATAGTTTTAAAACCGAAAGCTTCGCGGATGCAATTAGCATGGCAACTTCAGTAAAAGATAAAGCCGTAAAGGTCATGGAATCTCTGGGCATGAGCGTTTCAGCTCCAACTCCAGCTGCAGTTCCCGCTGCCGCCAAATAATAATTATTAACCTATTGCAAATATCAAAGGGATATATTCCATCTTAAAATGGAGCATATCCCTTTTAATTAGGCTCAATCTTCAGAAACAAAGTGCAATGAAGTTTGCAGGTCGAATTATCCCGCGACACGGGACATAATAACCGGCGATTCGTTTTAATTTCAAACTAGATGAGTGGTCTCGGATTAAAATAAACGCAGGAGTCTGCGTATTTTTACTTATTCATATTTGATGATTTTCTTATTGAAAAGTTTTCCGGACCATCTAATTTAGGTTTTTATTGGATTAGAATCATTCCGATATTAAGTCCGATTTTCGCTGTTCTTGGTATTTACCATGAAGGGTGAACTGGTTGGGGAAGGTTATGGAATTAATTGGTTATTTAGTTCATCTACAAACAGATTTATGAAGCTTGAAAAATGAAGATTATCAATTGAAAGAGAGTAAAGTTGTCTTTTTTTATTATATTTCACTAAATTTTATAAGTCTAATAGATAACTCTGTGTGATTCACTTAAATCTTTTCCTTCATGTAAACTGTTCTGACAGGAAAGGGAATATCAATCCCTTCTTCCTTATAACGTTTATGCAGCCTCTTGATAAACTCATGTTTAACAGTGTATTGATCAACAAACTTTTTTACATGAAAAACCACATCTAAGTTAATGCTTGAATCGCCAAACTTTTTGTAAGTAACAGAAGGTTCATATTCCGGAATACCCATGACCTGCCCCAAATACTTGTACCACATGTTAAGTTAGAATTCTGCCATTTTTTATTTCTCAATTCAGGTATGCCTCTGGCGCTGGAGAACGATAATTCAAGGAACTATGTGGCCTGAATGTGTTGTATTCCATGCGCCATTTTTCAATTAACGTTTTCGCTTCTTTCAAAGTATAGAATATTTCTCGTATTTAGGATTTTTTAAAGGCATACTTGCTTTCAATCCGTAATAAACACAATTCGAGCTTCTTGAAAGATGGAAGGATATGAGTCGCCATCTCGCCCTTGAACTTTGAACCCTGAACCTTAACCTCTAACCCATCGCCTCTTGCTTATTACCAATTTTTTCTATTTTCCCTTGCAATGTTTCTTCAAAGCTGTAAGATAGCGCCAGTTAAAAGACAAATGTTTGCGAGGATAAGAAAAACCTAGGCACTGTCCCTCATTTTTAAAAGAACTTTTAAAATAGAATAGTATCTGCTCCTGCACGATAAACCCAACCCCTTCTTTACGTATGATAGCCTGGTGATTTTGAAAAGCATGCCATGCGATCAGAATCATAAGGCGCAGGAAATGAGCATGACCAATGATTTACGATTGGAGACATGAAGGAAGAATACAATGAATCTCGATCTGTTATTTTATCCCGAAAGTGTGGCCGTCATCGGTGCGTCTGATAATCTTGGCGGAGGGAAGCTGCCCTATTTCAAGATCCTGCAGGCAAACGGTTTTGCCGGCGCTCTCTATCCCGTTAACCCGCGTCGTGCTGAAGTTTACGGCGTCAAGGCATATGCGTCTATCGATGACCTTCCGGGACCCGTTGATTTTGCCCTGGTTGCCGCGCCTGTCGAGCAGTCTATTGACATTGTCAAAGCGGCCGTCCGCAAAGGGATCAAATTCATTCATTTTTTCACTTCCGGTTTCGGAGAAACGGGAAACCTGAAGTTGGAGAAGGATCTGGTCCGGGAAGCCCGGAAAGGGCATCTCCGGATCGTCGGCCCCAACTGCATCGGCGTTCAATGTTTCGAGTCGAAACTTTCTTTCAGGCTCACTAAGGCGCAAGAGCAGTCGGGCACGATCGCCTTCCTGGGACAATCAGGGGGAATTACATCCAGTTTTGTGGCTATGGCGACAACAAGAGGAATATGGCTGAACAAAGTCGTCTCCTTTGGAAACCAGATTGATCTTCGGCTGGAAGATTATCTAGAGTATCTGGCGGATGACGACAAGATCCGTCTCGTCGCCTGTTACGTAGAAGATATTAAGGATGCGAATAAATTTCTCAAAACACTCAGGAGGGCGACGGCCAAAAAGCCCGTGATTATTCTTAAAGGCGGCAAAACGGAACTGGGATCAAAGGCGGCGGCAACTCACACGGGCGCCATGGCTAGCAATTATACGATCTGGGCCGCAGCTATGCGGCAGTATGGGGGCCTTCTGGTAGACACTTTTGAAGAGCTGATGGATCTGGCGATGCTGGGCACGGCTAAAAAGTTCCCTCGGGGGAGGCGCGTGGGTTTTCTTGGCGCCGGAGGCGGCATTTCGGTTCTGTTCAGCGACCTGGCCGTTACCTCGGGGGTCGAGCTTCCCGAATTGAGCGCGCGTACGCAGCAAATGATCGGTGAAAAGATCATGGGAGTCAACACCTCGACGACAAATCCTGTTGATCTTGGGGCATTCGGCTTCGACCTCAACGTTATGTTGCACACCATGAAAGCCCTCAACGAAGACGACGGCATTGATGTGATCGTTCCCTATTTTTCCGTTGAATACATTATGCATGCGGAGATATTTCTTAATGTAAAAAACAGCGCCGACACTATCATGCAAATGGCCGAACAGATAAAGAAACCGGTGATCCCCGTCCTGTCATGCTTTTTAGAAAATGATCTCGAGGCAGAGCGCGTCAGAATTTCGACCTTTAAGGCGCTGCGCAAGGCGGGATTCCCCGTTTATTCCAAAATACAGGAAGCCCTTTACGTCATCGAGACGTATTTCGAATGGGCGGAAAAGCGCGTGCGCATAGGATTGGACTTGCCTGGCTAATATTAACTATCTAATAAAACTTAATGTTGGTTAAATAATTTCTTTCTTCCTGAAAGAAATAAAGCGTCAACCTCTACGAAAATGCAAGATTTCAATCAGTAATTAATTGGGCTATGTATTTCCCTCTTTTAAAAAAAATAAATAGTGCTATTATGATATCCAACTCGAAGCTATACATGAACACAATGTCTTCCAAATTCATAATCATAGAAAATGGCATAGAATGAAGGAGTATATATGATTCAACTTGAGCATCCATCCCAAGAAGATATTGAAGAAAAGATAAAAAGCAAAGAATCTTTTTTGGTAGTAAAGATTTCGGGACTTGA
>CAVQCU010000192.1:0-4500 GCA_963710995.1 uncultured delta proteobacterium | reverse complement strand
CAGATACCTTCCGGGAGCAATTTTTTTATATAATTTCTCACCACTGTCATATTCGTTATCAATACTGCCGACTATCTCTTCTCCGATATCTTCGATAGTCACGATACCGACAGCGCCGCCATATTCATCAACGACAACGGCCATATGCTCCTGCTTTTTTTGCAGATCCATCAACAGTTCACTGGCTTTTTTTGTCTCGGGAACGTAGAAAACCTCCGTTTGCAGACAAGTAGCGATCGTCTCGTCAGCATGTTGCTCTTCTGAATCTTTATGCCTTTGTATGGCGGCCAGCAAATCGAAATAATTCAAAATGCCTACAATATTAATAACCTGATCCTGATACACGGGAATCCTTAAATATTTTTTACCGGCCACGAATCCGGCTGCCTCATCGATTTTTGTTGTAATCGGCAGTGCTGTCAGCACCGAAATGGGAATCATTATTTTATCCGCGGTCAACTCGGAAAAATCAAATACCCTGCTGACCATTTCCTTTTCCGTTTTTAAAATATCGCCGCCTTTTGTATTTTCCCCCAAAATATACTTCAGCCCTTCCTTGGTAATGTAAGAATTTCGATTTATTTTCTGTCCCGTAAAAATGCTTACAGCCCCTTTGGATATCAAGGCAATAATAGAGGCCAGCGGATACAATATTGCGGAGGAAACGCGGATAAAAAGAGCTACACGGATTGCCATTGCTTCGGCCCTGTGCAAGAATGTCCGGCGAATCATGATCATCATAAAAAGCGTCGGCAGCATAACAAAGAAAGAAATTTTTTCACCGCGCTCCTGTCCGAAAACGCCGATTAAGAGACCCGTTGCCAGTGTGGAGCCGGCGATAATGGCCAGATTAGTTCCGATCAGAGTCGTCGAAATAAACCACTCCGGCTTCTCCATCAGTTTTACCGCCTGCCCCGCGGAAAATGAACCACGCCGGGCAAAAAACTTCATTCGGTTAATATCCGACGCAATCAGCGCTATCTCGCCCCCGGAATAGAGAGCTTCCAAAATCAGACAGATAAAAATGACGGCTATGATCAAATATGTATTCATTTCTCCTGATCCGTCCTCTCCTCTGTTGGTGATGATACTCTAATTTTCAATATCCTTGCCCTGCCGACGTTCTCGATTAAAAAGTTGTAGCCTTCGAAGCTTACTTCTTCTCCTTTTGCCGGCAGTTTGCCAAATAAATGCAGAACAAAGCCGCCGATGGTATCGAATTCTTCCTCCGGCATTTGCGTTTGCATTAAATTATTGAATTGTTCCATAGGCATTTTACCGGGGATAATAATTGTGTGGTCGTTGATTTTTTCACAATCATCAAAAGCCTCGTTGTCGCCGCTATAGGCTTCTTCAAATAAATGACCAAGAATATCCTCCAGAGTAACCAGGCCGGATACTCCTCCGTACTCATCAACGACTATGGCAATCTGCATTCTGTTTTCCTGAAAATCATGCAGAAGACCATTGACTGTTTTACCTTCAGGAACGAAGTAAGGCCTGATGAGCAGTTTTTCAATGCCTGTCTGTCTGCTCAAACCTACGGCGGCGAGCAAATCGCGGGCAAGAAGAATGCCGGCGATATCATCACGATCATCCGTGTAAATGGGTATCCTTTCGTGACGCTCTTTGACCACCACGGCAATTATCTCCTCCACGGGCATATTGATGGGAAGGCAAAACATATCCACACGAGGTATCATAATATCGGTCACCGGCTTATCGCCCAGTTCAAAAATTCTGTTGATTAATTCTTTCTGGGATTCATCCACAACACCGGCCAGTTTTCCGGCATGAACCAGGTTTTTGAATTCGTCCTCCATTAAAACATCGTCATCAGGAGACTGGACGCGGCTATAATTAATAAAACCGGATGCTTTCTCCAAAATGGCGACAACAGGGTATTCCAGCCGGTATATAAGCGTAAGCAATGGAGAGATTGTCGAAGATATTCGCATCGGATAAGTGACGCCAAAGGTCTTGGGAATTGCTTCACCGGCAATCAAAAGCACGAGGGATGTAAAAATAATGGAAACCCATTGACCCTTAGCGCCGAACAAACCGATAAAAAATGAAGCCGCCAGAATAGAGATGACGATATTTACCGCCTCATTACTCGCAACAATAGTTATCAGCAGCCGCTGCGGTTTTTCCAGCAATTTACTGACAAAGCCGGCAAAGGGATAATTATCTGATTTCATCTTGTGCAGATGCAGATCCGTGAGCGAAAACAAAGAAGCTTCCGCCGAAGAAAAAAAGCCGGAAAGCAAAAAAAGAATAAATATTATAAATATATCAAAGCTCAACTCGAAATCTCCGTCCACCCATAATTGCTTTATTATGGGTACTAATCTACCAGATTAAAGCCGGAAAAGACAAATATTTTATGAGGGATAGTTTGTCACTATTTGACTTGAGGCGCATTTTCCGCTATTTAAACAGCCAAATATTTATACCACTTCTAAATTGAAGATGATATCGAGGCGGCTAGGCGGAGGCAACGAGGCGTATTTTATATACGTTGAGGAAACCGACAACGACGTCAACAAAGATAGCGCTTTAATTTAGAAGCGGTATCTGGAGAAAAGAATGCCCAATATACTACTTGTCGGCAACGGCGCGCGCGAACATGCTTTGGCCGAAGCGATTTCACGCTCTGAACAAAAACCACGGTTATTCTCTTTTATGAAAACAAACAATCCGGGAATAGCCTCACTTTCGGAAAAGAGCATATTGGGCAGTTATGCCGATCTGGAGGCAATTACAGGATTTGCCACTAAAAATAAAATTGAACTTGCCATCATCGGCCCGGAAGATCCGCTCAATAATGGTGTTGTGGATGCTCTGGCGAAAATAGGTATCCCGGCAGTCGGGCCCACGAAAAGTCTGGCCAGGCTGGAAACTTCCAAATCGTTTACCCGTAATCTCGTCAACAAATATAATATTCCCGGCAATCCGCCGTTCAAAGTTTTTAAAGCAATTGATGGCGTGGAAGCTTTTTTAGATCAACTGGAAGGTGTTGTCATCAAGCCGGATGGTTTGACCGGCGGTAAGGGCGTGCTTGTTCAGGGCGATCATTTCACGACGAAAGAAGAAGCTCTGCAATTGTGTCTCCAGATTCTGAAGGATAGCTCATCTCTGATCGTCGAGGAAAAATTCGACGGCGAGGAATTTTCCTTGCAATGCCTGTGCGACGGGAAAACTGTTGTGGGAACACCGTTGGTGCAAGATCACAAAAGACGATTTGATGGCGACAAGGGACCCAACACCGGCGGCATGGGCTCATATTCCCTTCCTGATCATTCCATGCCTTTTTTAAAACCAAAGGATTTTGAGGACGGACTGGAGATCACCCGTCAGGTCGCGGCGGCGCTCTTAAAAGAAACGGGCAGCCCTTACAAAGGCATCATGTATGGCGGATTCATCGCCACAAAAAACGGCGTGAAGCTTCTGGAATACAACGCTCGCTTTGGTGATCCGGAGGCCATGAATATTTTGCCCCTTTTAAAAACAGATTTTGTCGAAATCTGCCGCCACATAGTAGCCGGAACGCTGGACAAACTTAAAATTGAATTTGAACCCAAAGCGACAGTTTGCAAATACGTTGTGCCGAAAGGTTACGGCCTGCCCGCCAATTATTCCGATGCGGCATCCGCACGCGCGAAAATCGAAGTGGGAGATATGGGCAAAGCCCGTCTTTACTATTCATCAGTGGATAAAAAAGAAGACGGCCTGTATTTGAGTTCGTCGCGCGCTATCGGCATTGTCGGCATTGCGAACACATTGGAAGAAGCCCGCAAAATTGCCGAGGAAGGCGTTAAAGCCGTCGGGCCCCGTCGCCTACCGCACCGACATCGGCACGGATGCCCTCATCCAGAAACGTATCGATCACATGAAGAAGATACGCAAAGAATAAAATAAAAATTGGTGGATGCGCTTCACTTTATCCACACTACTGTTTGAAGTCTTGCTTTTTAGTCGAATGGGACAATTAAACATTTTATGCCATCATTCATTGTTTTTCTGTTTGACAATCGTCTTTTTTTAAGCTACTTACTGAACGCGTTCATTTGATAATCACGTTCAGTATTTTTTCCGCATTCTTCAAAGCAGAGGAGATTAGACGGATTCATGAGTATCAGCGAAAGAAAAAAAGAAGAAAAGAATACCGCATCAAACAAATGGACGGATAGCGCCGCCACCCTTTTTTACAAGAAAGGATTCGTAGCCACTACCATTGAAGACATTGCTGCAGCAGCCGAAATATCCAAGGGAACGGTCTACCTTTATTTCAAAAGCAAAGATGATCTTTATTATAGTCTGGTCGAGCCCTCCCTTGATAAACTTTCCAAAAATCTGATCAAGATAACCGGCATGAAAAAAATCTCCCCCCAAAATAAGAATAAAAAAAGCCATCGATGCCACTTACGACTTCTACGTTAAAGATCCCGATGCCTACCATCTCATATCACGCTATGATGCGTCTGTATCTCTAAACTT
>CAVQCU010000191.1:0-28002 GCA_963710995.1 uncultured delta proteobacterium | reverse complement strand
AACGAAACAATTCATACTTCTATGATGTTCTCTTCTCTTAATCAAACATCCTGTTATTAAAGGATAATCAAAATTTTTGATTATCCTCTGGTTATTGGCAGGCTATTTGCTATTCAATTGTCATAATACTTTTTAATCCCACTCCCAAGCGCGAGTTCTTATCATTTATTGGGGAAGGTTATAACTTAATGAAGGCTACGAAAAGTTACTTAAGAGAAAAATAATGAGGAGTATAAGTACTCGAAGATTAGTAATAAACAAGTGTGAATTTAATAATTTTTGAAAGGAAATTATATGAAAATATTTAAGGCTCTGCAAGATTGTCTTACATTTATGTTAATCCTGAGTGTTTTTTTAATTACAGGATGCGGTGGAAGTGGAGGAGGAAACGGAAGTACAGACACCACCGCGCCCACGGTGACTGCTATAGTCCCTCTAAATCATGCCGGTAGTGTAGCAATCAACACGAAAATTGCCGTAACCTTCAGTGAGACGATGGATCACGCAACGATAACCGGAACAACCTTTACGGTGACAAATGGAGTAAATCCAGTAGCAGGCACAGTGGACTATATTGGCTTAACTGCGACCTTCACACCAACAAGTAATTTCGCCACCAACACAGAATATACTGCCATGATTACTACAGGGGCCAAGAACTTGGCAGGTAATCCCCTGGCTAGTAACTTTGTCTGGAGCTTTACCACAGGTACGGCCGAAGATACCACCGCTCCAACCGTAACTCTCACAGTTCCTGCTGATACTAGCACCAGTGTAGCGACCAACACGAAAATCGCCGCAACCTTCAGTGAGGCGATGGACCCGTCAACGATCACCGGAACAACCTTTACAGTAGTGAACACCACACTTGGCGGAGATATAAACAAAAGTTGTGTTTAGGAAGATAGGTGGTGTATCCACCGGTTGGTTGTTTCGCGACAGTCAGCCGGCCAAAAAACAAAAGGAAAGGATACACACACCATGAATAAAGATAACGTAGTAGCGATAAAAAAACCAGAGAGATTTGTTGATGACCCTATTTCAGACATTTTACGTCAAGGAGCAAGAGACTTGCTAGCCCATGCCCTGGAAGCCGAGATTGAAATATTCTTAAACCAATATAAAGATTTAAGAGACGAGACTGGTCTTCAGAGGATCGTGCGCAATGGTTATTTGCCCGAACGTCAGATTCAAACGGGGATCGGACCGGTGCCTGTGGAAGTTCCTCGGACACGGGATCGGTCTTTGCAGGAATCGGAAAGGGTATCCTTCCGTTCAGCCATATTGCCGCCTTACCTGCGGAAGACCAGAAGCATGGAACAATTGATTCCGTGGCTGTATTTGAAAGGTGTTTCCACCGGGGATTTTAGCGATGCCTTGGCAGCATTGGTCGGTAAAGATGCTCCGGGTTTGTCTGCCCCCACGATCAGTCGGCTCAAAACGGTTTGGCAGCAGGAGTTTCAGCAATGGCAAAAGCGTAATCTTTCAGAGAAACGTTATGTCTATTTCTGGGCCGATGGTATTTACTGCAACGTTCGCATGGATGATAAACAGTGCCTTTTGGTCATTATGGGTGCCACGGCTGATGGTGTAAAGGAACTGGTGGCGATAGAGGGCGGTTTCCGTGAAAGCGAAATGTCATGGAAACAACTTTTACTAGACCTGAAATCCAGAGGCCTGACTACCGCACCACAACTGGCGATTGGTGACGGCGCCTTGGGTTTCTGGAAAGCGTTGAGCAAAGTCTACGATGGTACCCGTTGGCAAAGATGCTGGGTACACAAGACTGCTAATGTTCTGAACAATTTGCCAAAGAGCCTTCAATCCAATGCGAAATCAAAATTGCATCAGATTTGGCAGGCAGCCAACAAAGATGAAGCCGCACGTCATTTTAATGATTTTGTGAATACGTATGAAGCAAAATATCCCAAAGCGGCCCAGTGCCTGGAAAAGGATCGGGATGCTTTGTTTACCTTTTATGATTTCCCCGCTGAACACTGGCGTCACATTCGAACCACGAATCCGATTGAATCGACCTTTGCGACGGTTCGATTACGAACAAATAAAGTGAGAGGCTGTTTTTCTGCGAACACGGTCATCTCAATGGCATTCAAATTATGTCAATGCGCTCAGAAACGATGGATTCGTCTACATCGTCCGGAACGCTTGGCTGATGTTGTTAAAGGAGTGAAATTCGTTAACGGTATTGAAGAAAAACGGATCGCCGCCTAATTCTTCATACACAACTCTTGACAATATCTCCACTTGGCGGAACTGCCGTAACCGGTGCGGTAGCCTACGTCGGCAAAACAGCGACTTTCACACCAACAAGCAATTTTCCCGCCAGTACCCTATTTACGGCAACGATTACAACCGGGGCCGAGGACCTTGCAGGGAATGCACTGACCAGTAATAAAGTGTGGACATTTACCACCGGTGCGGCCGCGGATACCACAGCGCCCACCGTTACTCTCACAGACCCTGTAAATGGCGCCATCAATGTGGCTCTCAGTAAGAGCGTCCAAGCAACCTTCAGTGAGGCAATGGACCCCACAAAGATCACCACGACAACATTTACCTTAACGCAAGGGACAACGTCTGTTTTAGGCACAGTTACCTATGCTGGCCTGGTTGCAACCTTCACACCAACAAGTAATTTCGCCACCAACACTGAATATACTGCCACGATTACAACCGGGGCCAAGGACCTCGCAGGGAATGCACTGGCCAGTAATAAAGTGTGGAGCTTTACAACAATTACAGCGTTAGCGGCAGGTCCACAACCAGTAGACATTGGAACGGCCGACGATTTTGTTATTCTATCAAAAACAGGAATCACAGAAGCTACGCCAGCTTCAACTCATATTACTGGAAATATTGGAACGAGTCCAATCACCGGTGCAGCTATTACATTAGCTTGTTCAGAAATGGTGACCGGGACAATATACACAGTCGATGCGACTGGCCCTGCATGCAAGGTTGTAGACCCGACCAGACTAATCACGGCTATAAGCGACATGGAAACTGCGTACACCGATGCCGCCGGACGGACAATACCAGATTTTACTAACCTGTATGCTGGAATTCTTGACGGGCAAACCCTTGTACCCGGACTCTATAAATACACTACTGGCGTTACTATAGGCTCAACACCAGGCGCAGATGTTACTCTCTCGGGCGGTGCCAACGATGTCTGGATCTTCCAGATATCGGGGAATCTCACTTTGGCCAACGGTAGTAGCGTTAAGTTGATAGGCGGTGCACTGGCTAAGAACGTCTTTTGGCAAGTTGGCGGTCCAACTGGTGCTATCCTTGGCACCACTTCTACGTTTGAGGGAAATATATTGAGTGCCAAGCAGGTTACCATAGCAAGCGGCGCAGTACTGAATGGCAGAGCACTGGCACAGACTCAGGTTACATTAAACGGCAATACCATTACTGTGCCCGCTCCGTAAGGCCTGAGGTAGTGTAAAAGCAAGATAGAATTAAGGGGACAGGTTGTTTTTAATAACTCAGCCTGTTCCCTTTTCTTTACCCGGCAATTTTACGTTTGTCTGCCGTGACCGGTGTGGTCTTTTACGAAAAAGGAAAAAGTATCATGGTAAAACTCCATCCTTCAAAGCACCCCTCAACATGCTGAGGTTCCATCAAATACTGAGGGCAAAAAAATTATTTTATACTTTTCTGCTGTTCGCTGCTATTAATATAAGTAACCGTTATTAAAGGATAATAATAAATTTTTGATTCTCCTTCGGTTATTGGCAGACTATTTGCTATAACACCACATTATAGTTTTCAATCTTGCCCCAAAGCAAGTTCTTAATTGTTTTTTTGGGAAGCGGATTATAGCAAAACGAAGGCTACGAAAAGTTTTTAGGAGGGAAATAATGAAGGGGATACTTCAGTAGAAGATTAATAATGAGCAGTTACAAATTTAATAACTTTGAAAGGAGGTTATATGAAAAGATTTAAAACTTTGCAAACTTGTCTTGCATTTATGATGTTAATCCTGAGTGTTTTTTTAATTACAGGATGTGGAGGACACGGAGGTGAAACCGATAAGTGGATAGGCAATGAAGCGCCCATTGTGAGTTCCACAGTCCCTGCTGATACTAATATTGTCACAGATGTTTGTGTTAACCAGATAATCACTGCTACCTTCGACAAGGCGATGGATCCGACAACGATCAACTCGAACCCGGCCGGAACGCTGCTCACGTTCACGCTCAAGGAGACAGTAAGCGGAACCAACGTACCCGGTACCGTTGCCATGAATGCCCCAACAAACACAATAGCGACCTTTACACCGACAGCTAATCTCACATCAGGCCTCAACTATACTGCCACGATTTCGACCGCGGCAAAAGACTCGAATGGCAACGCGCTCGCAGTTCCCATGGTATGGAGCTTTACAACAGGTTCAGGGATATGTGCCCCGCCTGCTGGGTCAATAAACCTTGGATTGGCCTCGACATTCGGGACTTTTGGTGGTTCCGCTGGGATGACCAACACGGGAAATCTAACTGTGATCACTGGTAGCGGTGGTAACACTGCTGACATCGGGACTATATCTACGGCTAATGCGTCGATAACCGGATTCCACGAGAAGGCAGGAGATTTGTTAGCAGATGATCGTTATACAGATACACTTGGGGCTAATAGTGGACAAGTGACAGGATTAATCTACACGTGTACCAATTCCACCACGGGTCCAGACGATGCAGTTAATCTAGCACCAGCTACTGACAATGCTGCTCGTTGCGCGCTTGCAACTCAGGCCCGTCTTGACGCGCAAACTGCGTATATCGCCTTGGCGGCGATGCCGTCTCACGGAACTCTGGCAGGCAACCTGGCTAATTCAACCATAACTCCTGGCATCTATACAAACGCCTCGTCGGTCTTGATACAGGGCGGGGATCTCACCCTCGACGCCCAGGGCGACCCGAATGCTGTCTTTGTCTTCCAGATAGGGAGTACGCTCACCGTGGGCGGTCCAGGAGCGTCAGCCCCTCAAAGCATAATCCTGGCTGGTAGCGCCCAACCGAAGAACATCTTTTGGCAGGTCGGCACTACAGCGACGATCAACGCGGCAGGCGGCGGGACCATGGTAGGAACTATAATTGCTAACTCCGGAGTTGTGTTCTCTACTGCCGGCAACGTCACTGTACTAACACTGGAGGGCAGAGCAATATCTCTGATCTCTTCAGTTACGATGGTGAACACGGTCATTCATGTGCCTGCTCCGTAAGGCATGAGGTATTTGGTATGAAAGCAGGCAAAAGGGAAGACAGGCTATTTTTCACAATTCAACCTATCTCCTTTTTGCCTCGCTACAACGCCTCGTTTTTTGGGCACAGAGATATCCCTTCCGGCTTTTTTCCCAGAGCCGGAAGGGCAACAGCAAAACGCGACAATATAAAGGAGGACATACAATGAAATCAATGTATCGCGCAGCGATGATAATAGCTGTTTTTGTTTTTTTACTACCCTTGTCTGCTCGCTCCGAGATAAGGGCAGGATCCGTTGAAGTGGAACCGTTTGTAGGTTACAATTTCTTCCAGAACAGTCAGAATCTGGACAACGGGATAATGTTTGGCGGACGGCTTGGCTACAATTTCACGAAATATTTTGGTATTGAAATCGGCGGGGAATTTCAACACACTAGCGTTGGTGACATGACAAAAACGAATGCCACGGAAGGACAGTTCAATGGCAGCGCGAATAATGTGGACGCTACTTTTTATAATGTGGATGCCATCGTTCACTTTATGCCCGATAGTAAATTCACTCCCTTTATCGATGCCGGTATCGGAGGAGTCCACTATAGTCCAAGGATATCGCATGGGGACATGCCTGCTTTTAATATTGGTATCGGAGCAAAATACGCATTGACGGACAATATCGCACTTCGAGTCGATGTCCAAGACTTTATAGTTACCGAAATAATGCAGGAGACCTACAATAATATTGGAGTTACTGCTGGAATAGCTTTCTCTTTCGGCGGGTCCAAACCGGCCCCTGTGGCGAAGTATGAACCAGTAGCTCAACCAGCACCTGCGCCGGAGAAGGTCGTCATCCTGGCGTCTGAACCACAGGTCGAGGAAAAGGTTATGGTTGCCGCCGCTGAGCCGAAGATCATTGTTCTTGCTTTTGAGGATGTACATTTCAATTTCGATAAGTCGACCCTTACGCCAGAAGCGCAGAGGATCCTGAAAAGGAATATCCAGATTCTGAAAGATAACCCTAATGCTCATGTCCGCATTGCGGGTTATACCTCTGCTTCCGGCACTGAAGAGTACAACCAGAAGTTAAGCGAAAGAAGAGCAAAAGCTGTTGAGGAATATCTCATTAACGAAGGCATCATTACACCGGACAGGCTTACCATGATCGGCTATGGAAAGACAGATCCGGCAGAGTATGAAGCAGCTCCCAAAGAGCTTTACTCAAAAGCGGCAAAGGCAAACATGAGGGTTCTTTTTCAAATCGTCGTGCAATAAGAGCATTGGGTTAAGGGTCCGGAAAGGTGTTTTACAAGGGGAGTCGCGCTAGTGGACGGCATAGTGCTGCTGGTTGCGGGAAGCAGAAAAGGATATGAGAGACAAAACAGTTATATGTAGAGGAGGCTATAAAATGAAAAAGTTGCTTTTTGGAACATTATTTTTGGCGTTAGTATTTTTATTACCTGCTCCAACGATGGCCAGGGTAAATGTAAACGTTGGAGTTTCTCTGCCGCCCATCGTATTTGGCGGACCACCGGAGTTGGTAGTGATACCGGAGACGAATGTCTATGCTGTCCCTAGCGTAGATGCAGACATTTTTTTCTACGGTGGTTGGTGGTGGCGTCCGTGGGAAGGGAGATGGTACCGCTCGCATAAATATGATTCAGGGTGGGGCTACTATCGAGGGAGTCCATCTTTTTACCGAAGTGTACCCTCAGGTTGGAGGAATGACTACAGGCAAAATCGTTGGAAAGGGAATCAATGGAACCACCAAACAGTACCCCACCAGCAAGTCCAACAGAACTGGAGGGGCTGGGAAAAGAATAAACATTGGGAGAAGCAAAATAGTTGGGGCGTCCAGGGTTTGAAGAAGCCCGGAAAGCAATCACAACAACCATCTCGGAATGTTCAACAACATGAACAACAGGGAGACCATGAAAGAGGAAGAAATTAGAAAAACAGGATTTCTTGAGGAAATGTTTAGGATGTGCAAACAAAAAATTAAACAGGAGGTGTAAAGATGCAAGCAATAACAGTAAAAAGAGTGTTCATGTTCGTAGCTGCCGTGTTCTCCATGAGTTTGATAGTTGGGTGTCCCCATATGGATAAAAATGGATGTCCGACACAATATTATGCTGCCCCTACCCCTGAGCCGGAAAAGGTCGTCATCCTGGCGTCTGAACCAAGGGTCGAGGAAAAAGTTGTGGCCGCCGCAGCGGAGCCAACGACTATTGTCCTTGCTTTTGAGGACATACATTTCAATTTCGATAAGTCGACCCTTACGCCAGAAGCGCAGAGGATCCTGAAAAGGAATATCCAGATTCTGAAAGATAACCCTAATGCTCATGTCCGCATTGCGGGTTATACCTCTGCTTCCGGCACTGAAGAGTACAACCAGAAGTTAAGCGAAAGAAGAGCAAAAGCTGTTGAGGAATATCTCATTAACGAAGGCATCATTACACCGGACAGGCTTACCATGATCGGCTATGGAAAGACAGATCCGGCAGAGTATGAAGCAGCTCCCCAAGAGATTTACTCAAAAGCGGCAAAAGCAAACATGAGGGTTCTTTTTCAAATCGTCGTGCAATAAGAGCATCGGGTTAAGGGTCCGGAAAGATGTTTTACATCGATCCGGACCCTTGCGTTTAAAACAAAATAGCCCGGGAAAGACTACGGAATGTCAAGACAAGCCAACAGCAATATAACACACGCAGAGGGCAGGCTCGACCATGCTGTATGTCTGAGTGGAACCAGTTATGCCGGTGTCCGTCGATGCCTATTGGCTATTCTCGTGGTACTCACCATTTTCATACCGGGTGTTTGCCTTGCCGTGGAGTCCATTGCTTCAGGCGCTGCCGAAGCGCCCAAACCTGTTTTGTCCTGGGAGACTGGCGTTGGCAAAAGCTACCTCATCCCAGCCCTGGAAATCCCGGCCTTTCTCCTTCTCCTCAGCGGGTACGACCGGCTTGCTTATCCTAATGATATGGAAAATGGGAAAAAAACCTATAGCTCGACACTGTCAACCACCTGGGACCACATCGTCCACGAGCACTGGGTGGTCGATCAGGATCCTTTCGCCATAAATCAGCTCGGGCATCCGTATCAGGGATCCATGTTCCATGGATTTGCGCGATCGGCTGGCCTCAATTACTGGGAAGCGCTTCTCTATGACAACGTGGGCAGCTATCTCTGGAAGATGGGCGGGGAGACAGATGATCCTTCTATCAATGACCAGATCGCCACCGGCATTAGCGGGAGCTTTTTCGGGGAGGCGCTTTTCCGGATGGCCAGCCTGGTGCTCGAGGACGATGGCGAAAAACCCGGGTTCTTACGCGAACTGGGTGCAACACTGCTCTCACCATCCACGGAGATAAACCGTCTTTCCTTTGGAGACCGGTTCAAGACCGTGTTTCCAAGCCATGATCCAGCCACCTTCTGGCGCCTGCGGCTCGGCGTAAGTCTGACTTCGAATCTGAACAACGAGACCGGTTCAAGCACCATCAACCGGACCGAGGCGACTGCGGGTTTCATCATGGCCTACGGTCTCCCGGGAAAGCCCGGATACAGCTACGCGCGTCCTTTTGACTATTTCCATTTTGAATTCACCAGCCTCGGTACGGCAGATAATCCTTTCGAGAACGTCATGATCCGAGGCCTCTTACTCGGAAAAGACTACGAGGCAGGCAACACCTATCGCGGGATATGGGGTCTATACGGCGGCTATGACTACATATCGCCGCACATCTTCCGCGTTTCCAGCACGTCCGTCTCTCTCGGTACAACCTTTCAATGGTGGCTCTCCCAAGCAGTAGCACTCCAGGGCTCGGTACTCGGTGGTGTCGGTTACGCTGCGGCCGGCAATGTTACCTCAGTGGGTCAACGCGACTACCACTACGGCATCGCCCCGCAGGGACTCCTCGCGCTACGCCTCATCCTTGGCGATAGGGCCATGTTCGACTTAACAGGACGCGCGTATTATGTGAGTGGCATGGGCGGCGGTGATCCGGGCGGAACGGAGAACATCGACCGTCTGAACATGGGATTCACCGTTCGCGTTTACGGCCGTCACGCCCTTGGGATCCAATACATAGCGTCTATCCGGAATGCGCAATATCCCGATAGGGCCGACAGTAAACAGAGTACGGGAACAGTCAGCCTCGTTTACACTTTACTTGGCGGCGACGGGCTCGGCGCTGTCGAGTGGCGCGACGCTGACCGTCGCTGAGCGGGAAAAGGAAAAATGATGAGAAATAGAAGATTTTCGCGCCTTGCTCTGTTTTTAGTTGCCGCTTTATTATCAGGATGCGCAGTAGTCCCGTTTTTACCATTTCTTCCAGTTATGGGATCCGCCTACGATGGTTATGTTGTCTGGAAAAGTGGCAAAGCGACAAAATATTATCCCTTTGATCTCGACATGACCTATCGGGCAGTGATGCAAACTTGCGACCAGTTGAAGATTGAATCAACGTTAATAAAAGCGGCGCCGAAGAACGAATATTTTCTGAAGACAAAGGGAACTGTTCCTGTGACTATGCACATCGATATTTTACCCCTCGAAAAGAGTATGGCTGTCACCACAGTAATCATCAGTATCTCTATGTTCGGAGATAAGCAGTACGTCGAACTATTTTACAAACTTGTCGATGACAATCTCCCCAAGAAGGCAGTCGTTGACAAAGAGAAAACCCAATGAAAGTTATTATAAACAAGGATTTAAGAAGCGATATATGTAGGATGCTTCTAAGGTGCGAAAGTTGAGTAGTGTTTTATAACCCTTTAGCGCGGGCAAGCGCTAAAGATTAAACTTAAAAGGAGACAGATCATGAAAAGAAAAGTTTATCAAATTGTTTTTTCAGTTACACTCGTTTTGGTGATGGCGGCGTTTCTATCCGCTATCTTTTTCGTCAATCCAAATATTTCTTTTGCAGCCTCAGCCAAAAAGAAATCGCAGACCATTGCTACAACTTCTGCTGTCGAGCATACTGAGGCCCAGATCAAACAGCTTCAAGGCACGCTAAATATCACTGAAGCTCAGCAAGGACTATGGAATAATCTTACTTCGGTGATGCGGGAAAATGCGAAAGACATGGACGCCCTGACCAAGGAAAAGGCTGAAAACGCCAAGCCCATGAACGCTGTCGAGCATATGAAACTCCACAGTCAAATTACTGAAGCCCATTTAGCTCAGTTGAAGAAGTTAATCCCGCCTTTCGAGGCGTTCTATAACAGTATGTCAGATCAACAGAAGAATATTACCGATATGATATTCCGGACAGGAAAATTTGAAAAGTCCAAGAGAAAATAATCGGCAATATTGTACAACTAATCCCGATAATCGGGATAAGTGCGTTAACGAATTTGCTTTCTATCAGAAAGCAAATTCTAACTTACTAACGCGTTAACGAAATTATTATCTGCCACTCTTTTCCGTACTCCCTTGAGGGGTAGAAAAAAGCGGAAAATAATTTCTAACTTGCTAAAGATTGACGCCGAACAGGCGATTGGAATCGACTCAAGAAAGGAGTGACTTTATGAAAACATCAAGCACATGGAATTTTAGATCCATAGTGGGCAAGATTATGCTGGGGCTTGTTTTAATCACGATGATCGGCAGTATAGACGTGGCGCCAGTCCTCGGCAAAGATAACGATAAACGTATGGGAAAACATGACAATGGCCGTTATGAGCACAGAGGCCGTGGGTATCAGCCTTATGGCTATTACGGCCACAGGGAACGAGTATATTATCCGCCCCCGCCGGTCGTCTATGAGCCGCCTCCAGCGCCGGGTATAAGTATCTTTTTCCCACCTGTCTTTATTCATCCCTAACCCCGATGAATGGGATAATTTCTAACTTACTAAAGAGATTGCTTCGCGTCGGCTGTCCAGTGTTCAACCTGAGTTGATCTGGGCGGCCGTCGCAAGTAATGCCGATTGTTATGTCCACCTTCCTTCAAGTATCCCTCAATATGCTGAGGTTCCACCAAATACTGAGGCCAAACGAATCATTTCATATTTTTCTGTAGTCCTCTTTTATTAATCTAACCTGATGTTATTAAAGGATGAAACAAAACTTTTGATTTTCCTTTAGCTATTGGCTGGCTATTTGCAGTTATTGCTCTTTGAGGGCAACCTTATTAGTTAAGAAACAAGAGATTCAAATAAAGGGAAAGGAGAAAAAACATGGGTACAATACTGATCGTTATTTTGGTACTTATTCTCGTCGGCGCATTGCCCACCTGGCCTCACAGTAAGAGTTGGGGATACTATCCCAGTGGTGGAATTGGATTAATTCTTTTGATTTTAATCATTCTGCTGCTGATGGGGAGAATCTGAAGAGAGTTTAATGTGCCTCGTTTCAAGATATTTCGGGGGCGATAAATCTTCTCCAAGAGTCTTATGAAAGTTGGCCTTCTCTGATTGGTCCGATGATTGGCTTGCGGATCTTCTATTGTGAAACTCTAATTTCCATAACGCAGTGTATAACCTAAAGGTCACAAGTGGAAATTGGTAAGTTGAACAATCCCGCGTAGTGGAGGGTAGAATACCCGTGATTGCTTGGTACCGATGAATTATCATCTTAATGGCAAAGAGAATGAGGGAATATCGCTCTCAGAAGGAGTTGAAGAGGGACGCTGAAGATGTCAGTGAAAAGATCGGTCAGGTCAAGTAAGTTTTCGGGAGGTAGTGAGAGAGGTGTATGCCGTGGGTGCATTAATGATTATTTTGGCAATTATATACATGCTGTTCATTTGGAGCTTTTTACGGATAGCTTCGGAACCAACGCCGAAAATAATCGGAAGTGATGGGGGAATCGAGAACCTCTTGATGTTGTCTTGACACTCAATGCAGGATAGGCAGGTTTATAGTCAGGGACTTGTGATGCAACAACAAACGGAGCGACACGCACAGTTTTACAGCAGATGAAGATTGCACCATAACCTATGCGTGTATAGAGAGTTTCACCATTAAGAATGACGATTTTCGACTGATGCATTAAACTCGATAACGAGTACTTCGACGGCAAAACGACGAAATAGAGAGTCTACTGCGCGCAATAAAGCGCTCAGTTTTTGTTCAACACATGGGAGGATCATCATGAGATATTTATTTGTAGTTGTAGCAACATTGTCCGTGCTGGCATTGAGCGCATGTGACCGACCGACGGAGGTGGTCACACCTGCGAACCCTAATACCGTTGTGGTCACACCTGTTCCCGGACCCGCAGGGGCACAAGGAGCACAAGGAGTACAAGGCGCGCCTGCACAAAAAGGCGAAACCGGCGCGACCGGAATGACAGGCGCCGAAGGTGCCAAGGGCGAACAGGGTAATAAGGGTAATCAGGGTGATCAGGGTAATCAGGGTAATCAGGGTAATCCAGGTGGCAACTAGTGGTTGTTCCTGATCGCTGATTGGGTTGTATCGGAGGCTGAACAAGTAGTCCGGGTGGTCGATACTCTTCCGCTAACCCGTTAAGATCCTCCAGGCAGTCCCGTGCCGAAGCGAAGGCCTACAATAAGCACTTCGACGGCAAAATGACGGAATAGAGAGTCAACTGAGCACCGGGCTGGGGAAGAACAAGTACCTGGCCCCGGTGGCTTTTCCTGACCGGGATGATCCGGGAAGAGAAGCGGTCGGTCACTAATCTTATCCATGCCCAGCGCGATTGCGGGATGCGCTCCCGGTCGATGGTTAGTTTTGTTAGCTCCGTAAAACGGACAATTACCTTTATCGCGTTAATTGTCCTTGTCTTCATTGCCGCCGCTGATGTGCAAGCTGTTAGGCGAAATTTAACGAGGAAAACATGAAAAAAATATTAGTCGTGGCATTTGTAATCCTGGTGCTATTTTGCGGAGCGGTCAGTGCCCAGGATAATATTGAAAAAAAGAAAATAGAATTTTTATTATCCTCCGTGGAAAATTTAAAAGGAGCAAAATTTATCAGAAACGGCTCAGAGTATAATGATGGGAAGGCAGCTGCGGATCATTTACGAATGAAGCTTAAAACCGCTGGTAGCAGGGTTAAAACCGCTGATGATTTTATAAGGTTATGCGCTTCCCAATCTTATTTAACGGGCAGACCGTATATGATCAGATTATCTAATGGAAAGACCATAAAATCAGAAGAATATTTTCGGGAAAAACTAAAGGAATATTATTTAACCGTAAAATAAATGTGCCTTACAACAGGTTTAGGTAGATATTTATAGCAAAGGAGATTTTTTTTGATAAACAAACATATGAAAATCGCCAAACCTTTCTTATTTTTCTTTCTATTCATATCCATCTTGAGTCTCGGCAACGGATGTGCGACCTTGCCGCGTGTCTCTGAAAAGATTGACGCGGCGCCGACAGCCCAGAAAACGCGCCAAATCGTTTCGTCCAAAGGACTGTTATCTCCGGAAAAAAGTAAAGCTATTATGGAACGGTTGAAGCAATCGGTCAACCCGATGGACATTCTGGAACGTTACACTGCCGTGGTAGAGTCGGTCACCGAAAGCCCGCTGACCAAGGGAAACAAAGTCACTCTGCTTATAGATGGTCCGGCTACCTATGCCGCGATGTTCGAAGTCATACGGGGTGCCAAAGACCATATCAACCTTGAAACATTCATTCTCGAAGATGATGAAATTGGGAAAAAATTTACTGATCTGCTGTTGCGAAAACAGGCGGAAGGTGTTCAGGTAAATATCATTTACGACAGTATGGGAAGTTTTACAACGTCTGAATCATTTTTCAAACGCTTGCGGGATGGAGGAATTCATGTAGTCGAATTCAATCCGGTAAGTCCGCTGAAGGGCCACCTGAAATGGCTTATGATAAACCCGGATCACCGCAAGATTTTGATCGTTGACGGTAAAGTCGCCATTAGCGGAGGCATCAACATCAGTAAAGTTTATTCGGGCAGGCTTTCCGGAAGGAAAAAAGTAAAAGGAGATCCACTGTCCTGGCGTGATACGGACGTTCAAGTTGAAGGACCAGCTGTGGCTGAATTCCAAAAGCTCTTTCTGGATACATGGTCCAAGCAGGAGGGACCGAAACTATCCGAACAGGACTACTACCCGAAGATGAAAGAAGATGGGAATGCCCTGGTACGAGTTGTTGGCAGTACTCCAGGCTCTGACAACAGGATTACGTTTATAATGTATGTGGTTGCCATCACATTTGCAGAGCATTCTATTCATCTGACGAATGCCTATTTTGTCCCCGACAAACAAATATTAAATGCCTTCGCTGATGCTGCCAGGCGCGGTGTTGACGTAAAGATTATTCTCCCCTCAACCACCGATTCATCGCTGGTCTTAAATGCGGCGCGGCATAATTATTCCAAGCTTTTGAAAGCGGGAGTGAAGATATATGAACGCCGCAACGTTGTGCTGCATGCGAAAACAGCGGTCATTGACGGCGTCTGGTCGACGGTCGGTTCCACAAACCTGGACTATTGGAGCCTTTTAAGTGATGATGAGGTGAACGCGGTTGTCCTGAGCCGTGAGTTTGCGGTAGAAATGGAGCGTACGTTTGCCGGCGATCTTGCCCAATCCGACCAGATCCAATGGGATAAGTGGGGGAAAAGGCCTTTATTGCAAAAGATCAAGGAGTCGTTTATGCACTTATTCTCCCGTTGGCTGTAAAATATCACCGAAGAGCGGTTTAGTAAAGTAGCAAAAGGTCAAAGGTAGACATGATTCCCCATGAGAAAAATAAAACTGTTTAGTATTTTTAATTGTGAGACTCAAATTTTAAAAGTGAAACGTATTAAAATTTGTAAGTCGAACAATCCCGCCGCAGGCGGAGGGTTGAATGCCCCGCAGCTTACTGCGGAAATAAGTTTCCAAAGCTTGCTTTGGCGTTTCATACCCGTGATCATATTCCTTGCGGCATTTATAGTTGGCGGCTGTTCTACAACCGGCAACACTATTATTGAGAAGGGAACGCCGCAAGGATTGCTGCTACCGGCGCATCATACGAAGAATGGTTTTCGCAATATTTATGATAATACGGAACATGGATTAGCGGATTATCTGCGTTGGAAGTTGGGGTACTTACCTGATGAAGAACCGCCCATTACTATTGCTCAGAAGATGCCCTATCTGCCGGATATTGTAGCGCCGGATTATCAGCTCATATATCATCCCGATCCCGCTAAAATACAGATTACCTGGATAGGTCATGCGACGTTTTTAATCCAGGTTGAGGGGATAAATATCTTAACGGATCCGGTTTTTAGCAGAAGATTATCGCCTGTTGGCGGCATTGGTTTCAAACGACGCAGTCCTCCGGGGATACCCTTTGATCGCCTGCCGCCGATCCATGCCGTTCTCATAAGTCACAATCACTATGATCATCTCGATTTATATACGGTTAAAAAGTTGGGCAACAAGCCAAAATATTTTGTTCCTCTGAAGCTTGGACAGTGGTTTCACGATCAGAAGATTACGAACTATGTGGAGATGGATTGGTGGGATACATCGATGTTCAAAGGCATCCGCATTGTGTCTGTACCGAGCCAGCATTTTTCCGGGCGAACCGCCCGTGACGGCAATAAAACGCTCTGGGCAGGATGGGTACTGGAAACGAAACGAGGGAAGATACTCTTTGCCGGTGATACGGGATACTCTCCCCATTTCAAGGAAATCAGAGAAAAGCTGGGGCCAATGCGTCTGGCGCTCTTGCCCATCGGGGGATATCGGCCTCGTTGGTTCATGAAGACCATACACATGGATCCTCCGGATGCCGTGTCCGCCCACAAGGATCTTCAGGCGGAGCAATCCATTGCCATGCATTGGGGAACCTTTCATCTTACCGATGAACCGCTGGGTGAACCGCCCCTTTATTTAAAAAAAGCCATGAAAGAGGCGTCTATGGCGGATGATTCCTTCCTCGTGATGAAATTTGGTGAGACGCGTATTTTTGAATCCCGTGACTTGCAATTCCCCCTCCAGCCGGGGATTAATGCGCCATAACTCGCGGGAGGTCGCGTTATTGTAGGGAGCCTCCGGCTCCTGCCGGAGGTGGCTTCACTAAAAACGGGATAATAAAGTCTGCTTGGATATCCAATCATTTATAAACCGGGGCTACTGGAGCTTTTTTAATCCCGCGGTTTGGAATCCCCCGGCTTCAGCTGAGGGAGGAATGCTGTGTAATCCGTGGGAGGTCGCGTTATCCTCTGTTTCGTGGGATAATTTCCAATAGCCAAAAGCTATTGGATAATTCGACTTACAAACTTCAGTCCGCTACACTGCTGAAGTTTGAGTCTCATTACGACTAACGCTTTAATGAGCCTTGATTTTCCGAAAAGTAGTGCTCGGAAAATCTTAGAGCGAATTATCCCGCCACCTTCAGGTGGCAGGGACGAACTTCACTTCGTTAGTTTTCAGCGAGTCTCATTATTGTAGGGAGCCTCCGGCTCCTGCCGGAGGTGGCTCCACTAAAAGCGCCGGAATTTTCAGAAGCAGAGATTACAGACAAATCAATATGGGTAAACAGCGGGAAATGGTCAGAGGGATAATATTTTTTCCATAGCGGATGAATAATTTTCGCGTCTTGGACCCGGACAAAAGAGGAAACAAAAATATAGTCAAGTTTGAACCGGAAAAATAATCTGCGATACCCATGGAAAGTAGCGACATGTCGATCATTTGGATATCGTACCCTAAAGGTGTCCATTAATGGTTCGGGATTGGACACAAACCCTCTTGTTTTGATTCTTAAAGGAATTTTACCTTTTAAATATTGTATGGGCGCGCTCTTTTCTCTGGCATTAAAATCACCCGTCAGTACAAAAGGATCCGGAGAAGACCGCTTATGAATAAACTGGGTTAAAAAAACGACGCTATTTTTTCGCGAACGCTGGGAAATATGATCCAAATGGACATTATAAAAATAAAAAGCCTGCTCCGAGTCTTTTTCAATCAGGCGCGCCCAAGTACATGTTCGCGGGATGATGTTTCCCCAACCTTTTGACCCCGGGATATCGGGTGTATCTGAAAACCAGAAGGTGCCTTGCTCAGAGAGGAGAAAACGTGACGAATTAAAAAAAATGGCATTGTGTAACACTTTGCTTCCACCCAAATTTCCAATGCCAACCTTCTCATATCCGGGAAGCATGGCGCTGATCTCCGATATTTGAAAAATTAGCGCTTCCTGTAGGCCCAAAACATCAGGGCGATAATTATTCAAAAGTTCGCACACTCGGTTACGACGAAATCTCCAGTGATTTTTTCCGTCTTTCGCCGTCCCACGACGAATATTAAAACTCATGACATTTAAGTTCAATCCGGTATTTGGCATCGGATTAGAAAAAGAATCCATTTCGGCTTTTGGAATTTTTCGCAGTGGATTGAAAACCCAAAGCCGAACGATTGGTTGATAAATTCGAGCAATTGATTTTTTGGCGAATGTGAGCCCTTTCGTTTTTTTTATATTTACCATACTTCACATAACCTGTTTGGGATAAAGTTGAATTCTATATCCAACTTGGAATAAGTTAATTATGATAAATAAAAAAGCAAGTCATCATACAAAAGATAAGGAATATAGTTTATGCAGGAAGTCGCGTTATCCGCTACTTCGCGGGATGCCACGGATATCTGCGATATTCTCCGCCTATGGCGGGATAATTTCCAATAGCCAAAAGCTATTGGAAAATTCCACTTGCGCTTCGAACTTCGCGGCGCTCGTTCTTAGCGAGTGTCATTAAGTATCCCTCAATATGCTGAGGTTCCACCAAATACTGAGGCCAAACGAATCATTTCATATTTTTCTGTAGTCCTCTTTTATTAATCTAACTTGATGTTATTAAAGGATGAATCAAAACTTTTGATTTTCCTTTAGCTATTGGCTGGCTATTTGCAGTTATTGCTCGTTGAGGGCAACCTTATTAGCTAAGAAACAAGAGATTCAAATAATAGTAAAGGAGAAAAAACATGGGTACAATACTGACCGTTATTTTGGCACTCATTCTCGTTGGCGCACTGCCCACCTGGTCTCACAGTAAGAGTTGGGGATATTATTCCAGTGGTTGGATTGGTTCTTTTGAGTTTGCTCATTCTGCTGCTGATGGGGCGGATCTGAAGAGAGTTTAGTGTGCCGCGTTTCAGGATATTCCGGGGGGCGATAAATCCTATCCAAGAGTTTTATGAAAGTTGGCCTTCTCGGGTTGGTCCAATGATTGGCTCGCGAATCTTCTATTGTGAAACTCCAATTTCCATAACGCAGTGAATAACCTAAAGGTCACAAGTGGAAATTGGTAAGTTAATGAAACCCAAGCTTCAGAAACATAGTGAACTGAAGCTTGCAGGTCGAACAATCCCGCATAGCGGAGGGTAGAATACCCGTGATTGCTTGGTGCCGATGAATTATCATCTTAGTGGCAAAGAGAATGAGTGGATATCGCTCTCCGTAGGTGATTATACTTATCTTAGCTGGAAGAAAATAAAGGGAAGAAAGGAGAATTTAATATGGAAGAGCAGGGAAAATCACAAGTTCATTTTTTCAAGGGATTATTGATTGGAGGCGCGTTGGGCGCATTGGCAGGCATTCTCTTTGCGCTGAAATCCGGAAAAAAGCTAAGATCTGATATCAAGGAGAAAGGGAGGGAAATTTTAAATGATGGGAAGGAAATTTATGCCGATGCCAGTACAAAAGCAAAAGAGATCATTGGGGAAGTCAAGCATCAGGCGAAGGAGTTGAAGAAGGAAGCTGAGGGTACCGGTGAAAAGATGGCCGGCATAGTTCAGGAAACGGCCGGTTACGTCAAGAAGGTACTGAATAATTGAAAAGTGAGGCGCCGTTAACCTGAATAATTTTTTACTAACAATTAGAATAAAAGGAGAAAAGAAATGAAACAAGCAAGAGTTAAAATATTTTTAGTTGTGTGCGTGATCGCGATCATAGGAATCTTTTCGGTTTCCTCTTACGCGGCTACGGCCAATGAGATCAATGCCAGTGTAAATGCGTCCCTCGATCGATTCGTCAAGGAAGTCAAGGGTGCGCAGGAGTTTCTTAACGCCGCCAAGGGAGTCCTGATCATCCCTAAGGTCATGCAGGGAGGGCTTGTTGTCGGGGCCGAGTATGGTGAGGGAGCCTTAAGGGTTGGCGGAAAAACGGTCGGTTACTACAACATCACTGCCGGATCTTTCGGCGCTCAGATCGGAGCCCAGGAGAAGGACATCATCATTGTTTTCATGAGTGATAAAGTTTTGGAAAAATTCCGTACCAGCAAGAACTGGCAAGCGGGTGTTGATGCCGAGGTAACCTTGGTCAAGGTCGGCGCCGATGAATCCTTAAACACTGCAAAATTCAAGAAACCTGTTGTCGGGTTTGTCTTTGGCCAAAAGGGGCTTATGGCCGGCGCCACGATAGAAGGTTCAAAATTTACCAAACTGAAAAAGTAAACAGTACAGAGGCATTAAATTGCTGCTTCGTGCCGCGCGTAGCGCGGCACGAAGCCAGATAATTCTCGCCCATCTCAAAGCACGACTTATAATCTTGTGCGTTGGCTGCCATAGCTAAGAATAAATGCAGGCAAGATGGTCTAATTTCTTTTTACATCGATGGCAAATTGAAATTATGCATAAAACAAGACAACTGAAAAAGAAAAGTGGGAAATTCGGAACAGCTGTTAATTTACTGAAAAATGGGTTCAGGCGTACGCAGATCAGATTACAATGGGCGGTCCGGAAAATACGTTGTATCCACTTAGGCAGGCTGCATTGGCAGAGAGGTGTGGTTCGCTTTCTAATTTTCACAATGGTTATTGGGGTTACTCTCGTTGCAATGGGATTATATCACGTCTATTTTGACCGAACCAACCTGCCTGACATAGAACCATTGACCCGTTTTGAGTTTTCTACGATCGGACATGTTTACGATGCCAATGGTCAGCCGCTCATTGAGATGGCGAGAGAGTACCGGCGGAACATCAAGTATGAGGACATCCCGCCCATTGTTCGAGATGCGATCATCGCCACAGAGGACAAGAACTTCTTCACACATAGCGGAGTTGATTATTCCGTAATTCCTCGCGTACTAAGCAAAGTCAGAATTGGGGCTCTGGTGGCAAGACTTACAGGGATAAGACGGGAGGATGAGGTAAATCGTCCGGCGATCTTCCCACATGGCGGATCAACGATCACCCAACAGCTCGTGCGGTGTCATTTTCTCAAGAAGCTGACGGTTTTCCAAAACATGACGGATCAAGAAAACAGCAACCAACTCCGGCAAGGC
This sequence comes from uncultured delta proteobacterium, assembly GCA_963710995.1. Classification (GTDB taxonomy): domain Bacteria; phylum Desulfobacterota; class Syntrophia; order Syntrophales; family Smithellaceae; genus Smithella. The sequence goes on along the minus strand of CAVQCU010000191.1, from coordinate 7,557 downwards.
GTGCACTTGCGCAGAGTGCTGTCTTACATGATCGACTCGCGAAGCGTCAACATGCTGGTTCGGAAGATGGAAGAGATTCGACTGTCGTTGTGGGTCGAAAACAAGATGCAGGAGCGTTTCGGTTCGAAACGTCGCGCTAAGGAAGAAATTTTGGCCCGATACGCCAGTTTGATCTACATGGGAAATGGTCAGTACGGATTTGCGGCGGCTGCGGAATATTATTTTGGCAGGCCTTTTACCACGTTCACCGAGGATGATGCTGACAAGGCAGCACTGCTCGCGGGCATCGCCAAGTCGCCTGACAACTATGCGCCCAGTGCGAAAAACACCGAGAGAGTCTTGCGCCGCAGAAATCAAAGCCTGGCGCTTATGGCGGCCAACGGTTTCATTTCTCTAGACAGAGAAAAGGGTGCCGAAAAGCGTCCGATTCAGGTGGCCATGCGGCTCCAGAATAGGGTGCCCCTAGGGTCTGCTGTCGTTGGAAATGTTCTTGAGGATCTCAAAGGCCTTCGTGCTGACCTCAGCATTGAAGACCTCCTGCAGGGACGAATCCAGATTTATTCAACAGTGGACGTTCGGGTGCAGCAAATTGTGAACGAGGCACTGGAGCACGGCCTCGATCTTTACGAGAAGCGACACCCAAGTACCAAAGGGCTAATCCAGGGCTCTGTCGTTGTGCTGAGAAACCGCGATGCGAGCATCCTCGCCGAGACGGGCGGCCGTCAGTTCTACCAAGGCCGTTCCACCTCATACAGCGACTATAACCGCGTCACGAATTCTCTGCGGCAACCTGGGTCCGCAATGAAACCCATTGTCTACCTTGCTGCTTTTCAGCAGGGAACGTTTAATCTTGATACTCTGGTTCCCGACAAACCCATCAGTGTTCCCGATGGAGGAAATCAGAATAAGAAATGGATATCAAACTACGATGGTCAATTCAAGGGTATGATTCCCCTCCGGGAGGCGCTTGCGGAATCCAGAAATGCCGCTGCGATTTGGATTACCCAGCAGATTGGTATTGAGAGCGTCCTGTGGACGGCGCGGAGTTTGGGAGTCCGAACACCGTTGCATCCCTACGCCACGACCGCGTTGGGTGCGTCCGAAATGAATTTGCTGGAACTGGCCAATGCGTACCGAACTATGGCATCGGGTATCTTCGCGAAGCCGTATGTGATTCGAAAGATTGTCCGCGATTCGGGCGAGGTGATAGCTGAAAACGAACACAACGATCCTCCGGTCGCAGTTGGCCTCTATGCGCTTGAGCTCATTCAGGAAGGCCTGCGCGGTATTGTGCGAATGCCTACAGGTACGGCTCATGCACTTGATGCAAACTTTTTTCCGATCCCCGTTATGGGAAAGACAGGAACGACCAATGACTTCAGAGATGCGCTCTTCGTGGGCTCTACTTATGGCACAGAGGGAATCACCATCGCTGTCCGTATCGGCTTTGACGACAACCGTTCCCTCGGACCGAAAGAAACCGGCGGCAGGGTTACGCTTTCAGTGTTCAAAGAAATTATGCTCAGAGTATATCGCGAAAAGCTGGCAGGACCTGTGCCTGCGTTTCCGGACCAGATGGAGCAGAACATTAATAATTATCTGAAGGGCGAGCCGGTCGAAGGTGTGTCGTTACCAGAGAGTGGAATATCTGAAACCAATGGATAAAAATGTGAACCACACGTTCAAGGCGCCCACAACTAAAAGGAATAGTAATTATGGCACCCTTCAAAATATCCCTCAATATGCTGAGGCTCCACCAAATACTGAGGCCAAACAAATTAATTCATGCTTTTCTGCCGGTCTCTCATATTAATCTAACAACCTGTTATTAATGGATGAATAAAATTTCTGATTCTCTTTCGCTTGTTGGCAAGCCCCTTGCAACTATGATCAGAGAAATTACTATCAATCGGCTCAAAACGTAACAACTGAGTCCCGATGAGTTAATGTCCGTAGCTAAAGGAGGCAATATTTTATGAAAATTATAGATAATTTGTTTTCGCTGAGTTTAGCGTTAGTATTAATATTAATATTAGTTATTATTAATGTCTACGCCGCTGATCAATCAATTTGTAATTCTGGTGCAAACGTTGTTCTGCATGACAACGGATTAGTGAAATCTTGCCAACTTAAAGATGATTACGATGCGAATAACATCCGATGTAAAAATGGTGGTTCTGTTAGTTTTTATAACAACGGTAAATTAGAATCTTGCGTACTGTCTGCGGAGGCGACCATAGCCGAGAGTAAATGCAAGGCAGATGGTCTAATTTCTTTCTACATCGATGGCAAATTGAAGTCATGCATGAAACAAGACAACTAATTCTAGAGGACGCAGAGCATGAATCTTATCAAACGCATTCTTGTTGTCAGCTGGTTGAGCCAATATTGTAACAAAACGATAGAGTTTGGAATTTCATTATCCGGCAAATATAAAACTGAACTTTTTGTGATTCACGTTATTGATACAACATGGCTTCGAGGGTGAAGCATACCCATGTTATCCATTGAAAAAGAACATAAAAAGGAAATGGAAAAGTATAAAGAATATCTGCATAGTATTATCAACGTAGAAAATAAGAAGGGCATGTCCATTAAAGAATTTGTCAGGGAAGGCATCCCTTCCGAGATTGTCTTGAAGATGGTAGCAGATGAAAACATTGATCTGCTTATCCTTCGCAGCCATGAAGAGAGCCGCCTGGAACGCATGCTCGTTGGAGGGAATAATGATGAAATCATCAGAGCAATGCCCTGCTCAATATTTCTTGTAAAACAAGAAACATGCGATGTGGATTTAAATAAGGTCACTACCTCTGTCAAGTCAGCTAGTGGTAAAAAACAAAAATAACGAAAATATCCATCATCTTCGTTTAAGAAAGGGAGATGCCATGAATCAGCAGATATCGGATCAGAAATGGCAGCAGCTTCAGGATCACATAGAAGGGTTTTTTAGTCATACTCTCACAAACGATGTGCAGAGAATCGAATATAAGCCACTATCTTACAAAGCAGTTGCCGCAAAGTGAAAGGAGCATAATATGCTTGAACACACGAAGCCATCTAGTTCGGATTCAGATGCGAATTTTCTTGGGTGGAAGGAAACTTTATTTGGGGATATTTATCCAACCTTCAATATTACTGTCACCGATCATCCAATGTATCAGTCTACAGTGAGTGAAGCGACTTTACGCAGACTGCGCCTGCGAGTTCCGCGAATTCCCTCTCCATATCCGGAGATGGAACCATCTCCCTGGCATAATCTGGGAATAGAGTTAAATCATCCTAAGACCGCAAGAGATGCAATAAAAATGGCCGGATTGAATTACACTGTCGTGAAGAAGCCGCTAGAATTGAACCCGGGGTTGAAGCAAGATGCGTATGCAACAGTGCGAACGGATACCCATGACGTTCTGGGCTTTGTCAACAAGAGTTACGAACCCATTCAGAACATCGATGCTTTCACCTTCTTCGACACTTTGGTTGCTGAAAATGAAGCGATATATGAAACAGCCGGAGTTTTTGGTAGGGGTGAATGTGTTTGGATCCTGGCGAAACTTCCGGGCTACATTAATGTCCGTGGCAACGATATCGTCAATAAATATCTCTTACTCACAAATAGTCATGACGGCAACTCACATGTTCGAGTGAAGCTTACTCCCATCCGTGTCATCTGCAATAATACTTTGACGTCCGCATTACAGGGAGCGGGAGAAGTTCAAATCAATCATACACCAAACGCTGCACGGGATTTGGAACAAGCAGTCACAATGCTCGGATTATCAAATTACTTATACGAACAACTCAGCGCTATATTCAATAGTATGGCGGCCAAGAAGATAACAGAGGAACAATTGCGGGAGTATGTGCAGGCACTGGTTTTGGATAATGAAGAGGCACAGAACACAGCAAGAACCGAGAAGATCAGGAACAGCGTGCTTAAGTTGCATGACTCCGGCCGAGGCGCACATCTGGCGCGCGGTACGTTGTGGGGGGCTTTCAACAGTGTCGCTGAATACACAGACCACATGATGTTGGGTGAACATTCGACTACGCGATTGAATTCAATCTGGTTTGGTCGCGGAGAACAATTAAAGTTGAAGGCGTTCCGTTTAGCGGAGCAAATACTGATGTGGCCTGAAATCGGGATTCAAGCGATCAACAAAGCCGGTGTGTTTTGATTCGTGAAACTCTAATTCCGAGAGCGAAGCGTATTTGTAACCGGACAATGTGTCAGCAAACTTTTTCGGGCATCTTGAAACAGATTCATTGACGTATAAACAACAAATTTTTATCAAAGGAGAAAGCTATGAAAAGAATAATTATGTTGGCAATGGTTTTAGTGATGCTGCTTACATCTATTGGCGGATGTTGGGTGCCGTGGGATGAAGGTGGCAGGGGTGGAAGAGGTGAAGGGCATGACAGGGGTGGAGAGCATGACAGGGATGGCGAACGACATTAGGGAAGATAGGAGATGCCTAGAAGGTGTTAATCGTCTAAGCATCTATATACGGCCGCCATATCCGCCGTATGACGGAGGCCATGAATGAGGGAGCGGGTGGCGTGAGCGATGCCGATGTCGATGTCAGGATTTGCCATGTCTTGAAAACTCTTCCGGAAGCAGAAGATAATCACTGCTTCCGGGATCAAAGAGAAGGAAAACAATTTACAGAGGGGAGACAGGTATGATCAATTACGGATTCACTAAGGAGATGGATCTCCCTTATGAGACAGTTGTTGTGCTGGTGAGAAAGGCGCTGAAAAAAGAAGGATTCGGGGTACTGACAGAAATCGATCTTCAGGGAAAAATGAAGGAAAAGCTGGGCATTGATTTAAGAAAATACATTATTCTGGGTGCCTGTAATCCTTCGAATGCATACAAAGCGATCCTTGTCGAAGAAAACATTGGACTTATGCTTCCCTGCAACGTTATTGTTTATGAAAAGGGCGGCAAGACGGTACTTTCCGTTATTCGGCCGACGGTTGCCATGCAGATGGTAGATAATTTGGAACTTCAAAAAGTTGCGTAGGCAGTAGAGGAGCAATTGAAGAAGGCCTTCGATGCCATAAAATGACGATTAGTTCACTATATATTATAAGTGAGGATGCATAAGCTTGGGATGGCGCGGCCTCACCATATCCCTCCATATACTGAGGTTCCACCAAATGCTGAGGCCAAACGATTTATTGCCTGCTTATGGACCGTGCCCTCCTGTTAATCTAACCACTTGTTATTAAATAATTAATTATAACTTCTGATTATCTTTCGCTTGTTGGCAGGCTATTTGCTCTAACTGTTTTGATAGCCTTTAAATTAATACGAATGGAGGTTCTATTTTATGACGCTTTTAATCATACGAATGAATGTCCTTTCTGAGAAACGTATGGAGTTGTCACAGACGATTGCTTCACTGTCCAGTTCCACAAGGAAGGAGAAGGGATGTCAGCGCTGCGACTTCTGTCGGAGTATCGAGGATGAAAACAGATTCTTTCTTCTTGAAGAATGGGATACCCAGGAAAATCTTAGAAAACATCTGAAGTCGGAGCATTTTAAGGTGATCCGGGGAGCGATGAACCTTCTCCAAGAGCCCTATGAAACGATGTTCCACAACGTTTTCCGCCCGGAGGGAATGGAGAAGATTTAAAAGATCACGTAATGAACCATTTCACAAGTAAACTTAGTTAGAGGAGTAATAGTTATGAAAAAGAGAAATATTGTTGTCCAGTTTTTATTGCTTCTTATGGTGATCGCCGTCATTGCAGCGTGGACATCGATACGAACACATGAAAGTACTGGTGAATACGTTGATGATTCTCTCATCACGACCAAGGTAAAATCTCTGCTGGCCGCGGATGATTTTCTTAAGTCATTTCAGATCCGTGTTAAAACTTATCAGGGGACTGCTCAACTGAGCGGCTTCGTTAATTCTCAAAGGGCCGTCGACAAAGCGGATGAAATTGTAAAGAGCGTCAAAGGTGTTGCAGGCATAAAGAATAATCTGATCGTGAAACAGGGGAAGGAGAAATACCATGAAGTCGAGCATCAGGGATAATGTTCCCATATTGAATTGTTTTGTTGCCATCTATCTCATTATAATCGGCATTCTCGAGTTGATCCGCTGATTAGTTTGCGAAAAGTCTACGCTAGATAATTATTATTGAAACCAAGATAGCCAAGAAGTCAAATCGAAAACCTAAAGGAGAGGAATATCATGAAATCAAGCACTAAGGATCAGGCGGAAGGTAAGTTTCACCAAGTGAAGGGAAAGATCAAAGAGGTTACGGGGAAACTAAGCGATAATCCAAAGTTGGAAGCTGAAGGCACAGGTGAAAGTATAGCCGGCAAGGTTCAGGAAAAGATAGGTCAGGTCAAGAAAGTTTGGGGGAAGTAGTGTCAGCGGCGTGTCCTTGCGCCCCGGCTATGGTTGCAAGATACACCACAAACAGGACTCCGAAAGGTATTCAGAGTAAAAGAGTTCAAAAAACAACAGTAACAACAATAAAAGGAGAACGTACCAATGAAAACAATTTATAGACTAGGAGTAATGATGTTTGCGGTTGTCGCTCTGCTTATGCTCAGCATGCCTGTGCAGGCGTCCAAAATGGATAACAGCATCGAATTATCCGCCAAGAAGTCGTATGTATTCCAGACATACCTGAAGGCTGATGATATTAAAGTCAAGTCCGAGGACGGCGTTGTGAGCTTAACGGGAACTGTCTCCGAAGAATCCCACAAATCATTAGCCCAGGAGACAGTAGCAGATATCCCCGGTGTTAAGAGTGTGAACAACATGCTGGAAGTCAAAGGGGAAAGCCCCGCTGAGATGTCGGATGCCTGGATCACTGCGAAAGTGAAAACCATCTTCCTGTTTCATCGGAACGTGAGCGCCATGACGGAGGTTGACACTAAAGCCGGAATCGTTACTCTGCAAGGCAAAGCTGCCAATGAAGCACAAAAGGATCTGACGACCGAATATGCCAAGGATGTCGAAGGAGTTAAAGGCGTAAATAATGAGATGACCGTGGGAAAGATTGCGAAAAAGAAGCAAACGGTAGGTCAAAAGATTGATGACGCTTCCATCACCGCTCAGGTCAAGATGACGTTGCTTTATCACCGCTCGACCAGTGCTCTTAATACTTCAGTCAAGACGAAGCGCGGCGTGGTCACGCTGAGTGGCAAGGCGAAAAGCGGAGCCGAAATGGATCTGGCTGCTAAATTTGCCAACGATGTAAATGGTGTGAAAAGTGTAAATAATCGGATGACCATCGAGTAGCACAAGTTCAAAAACAAGATACTGTATTCCCCTTGCCGACTGGTGCGAGACGCGCAAGCTGGCAGGGGGAATGAGCAATCATAAAGGAGAATCATATGTTGTGGACAATCGCTTTGATACTGATAATTCTGTGGGCACTCGGGTTGGTAACCGGCTATACGATGGGTTATTTTATTCATGTCCTGCTGGTCATTGCCATTATCATTGTGCTGGTGAGAGTCATTCAGGGGCGAAGACCTATATAAATTATTTTTAATCACGCGGTTTGGAATCCCTTGGCTTCAGC
>CAVQCU010000190.1:0-7430 GCA_963710995.1 uncultured delta proteobacterium | reverse complement strand
TGAGCACCCTTTAATTTCCGCCGCATTGTGGCAGGGTTTTAATCCCGCGGTTTGTAATTCCCCAGCTTTAGCCGAGGAAGGTATGCGGTGTAAACCGCGGGAGGTCGCGTTATTGTGGAGAGCCTCCAGCTCCTGCCGGAAGGAGCTCCACTAAGCGAAAGGGTATGAATAATTTTGTGGAATAAGACATTGAACACTGATATAAGTAACAAAACAGTTTCAAGCATGGGATCGCTGGCAAAAAAAGTCTTTTGCCCTTTACGGAAAAGTAAGGAGTTGAAAAATGGATAGCTTTGTACCCAAGAAAATATTTTTTACAAAAGGAGTGGGCACGCACAAAGATGAATTGCATTCCTTTGAGCGTGCCTTACGTGATGCCGGAATAGAAAAATGCAATTTGGTGCAGGTATCCAGCATATTCCCGCCGCGCTGTAAAATGATTTCCAAGACTCAGGGTCTTAAAGAATTAATACCCGGCGCCATTACATATTGTGTTTTGAGTCGCTGCTGCACCAATGAACCCAAAAGGCTTCTGGCGGCATCGGTCGGATGTGCCATTCCCGCCGACAAAGCATCTTATGGTTATATCAGTGAACATCACGCGTACGGCCAGAACGAAAAACAGGCAGGTGACTACGCGGAAGATCTGGCCGCGGCCATGCTGGCCTCCACTTTGGGTATTGATTTCGATGTCGATGAAAGCTGGGATGAGAAAAAAGAAATATTTAAAATCAGCAGTAAAATAGTCCGGACTCTTAATGTAACTCAATCCACAATTTGTAAAGATAATAAATACACCACAGTTATTGCCCTGGCTGTATTTGTGTTCTGAAATACTGTCTTTTGCCGTAAAAAGGAATATATATCGGGAACTCAACCGGCGGGCTTTTTCTTCCGGGTATGGTCTCTCAAATATGTCGCAAGAAATGAATAATACTATCAGAGAAAAAGAAATACCGGAATTAAAAATGCAGGACGTCGGCGGAGCCGAATTGCCTTACCTTTATTATGAAGGAGAAGCTCCGCAAATTCTTTTTGCCCATGCCACAGGTTTTTTGCCCTGGCTCTGGCATCCTATAATAGAGGACCTTGTATCGCTAAATCAGGCATGGGTGCCATACGTATGCAATTATCGCGAGTGTGATCCGGAAAAAGGCGGGCTGAGTTGGGGTATTATTGCTGAGGATTTATCCGGCTTCTGCCGTTCGCAAAACATTCACAATCATTTGGCTGTCGGACATTCGATGGGGGCTACAGTGCTCACCATTGCTGCCGCTGTTTTTGGCATGGAGCCGCGCGCCATGATTCTAATTGAGCCGATTTTTCTGCCGGAAGAATTTTACTCGATGAAAGTCAGTGTAAAAGATCATCCATTGGCTTCCAAATCGATAAAAAGAACAAATCGCTGGAAAAATGAAGAGCAAGCCTGGGTTTATTTAAAATCAAAATCGCTTTTTTCCGACTGGGATGAGGAAGTTCTGGCGCTGTATATTAAATACGGTATGGAAAAACAAAAAACAGGAGATTTGAAACTTGCCTGCACGCCGGAAAGCGAGGCGGCGATGTTTATGGGTGGCGTGAGCAGGAATCCCTGGCCACTGCTCGAAAAATTGACTTGTCCGGTTTTGGTGGTAGAAGGAGAAAAAAGTCCCAATAAAGAATTCGTCGATTTGTCAAGGGCTGTATCTTTATTGCGTCACGGAAAATACAAATCAGTTGCCGGAGCCGGTCACTTGATCCCCATGCAGAAACCTCAAGAAGTTGCTCAAATCATAAAAGAATTCCTGGCAGAAGTAATCTAAGATACGGTTGACGAATTTCAATAAATATGTAAGCTTCCCTATGGAAGCACTTTAAGAACAATCACCAAGGGGAAACCTGTTCATGGCTTTGACCGAAAATAATCAGTGCGGCTCGGAAGATGAAGAAAAGTACGGGTCAGGTATGTTCCTGACGCGGCCGTTCACCCTTATCGGGGAAACGGTAATCGGATGGATTAACGTTTTAGGCACGGCAACGATTTTCCTCTTCATGGCGCTTTGGAAGACCTTTCGATCCAAGCAGTTGTCCAAAATTATTCAGCAAATTTATTATATCGGAGCCAGTTCCACAACGATTATCATTCTGGTGAGCCTGTTTACCGGCATGGTTTTGGGTCTGCAGTCGTACCATGCGCTGATTAAGTTCGGCGCGGTGGGTGGGCTGGGGGCACTGGTTTCCCTTTCCCTGATCAGAGAATTGGGACCGGTTCTTACGGCCATTATGATTACGGCCAGAGCTGGTTCCGCCATCACGGCCGAGATCGGTATCCAACGCATTTCTGAGCAGGTTGACGCCCTGCATACAATGCGTATTGATCCGTTTCGATATCTCATCAGCCCGAGGATTACCGCAGCAATCATCAGTTTTCCCCTGCTTACAGCCGTGTTTGACTTCATTGGTATTATCGGCGGCTACGTCTCCGGTGTGGCGCTTCTGGGTTTGAATGCCGGAGTTTATTCTCATAGCATTCAATCCAATGTGGATATGAAAGATCTCACCGATGGTTTTGTTAAAGCGATAGTATTTGCGGTAATCGTCGCCACCGTCTGCTGTTATCAAGGATATTATGTGCACATGCGCAAGGATAGTCACGGAGCCAAAGCTGTCGGTTTGGCCACTACTTCGGCCGTCGTTACCTCCTGTGTGTTGATTCTGGTTTCGGATTATGTAGTGACTTCGCTACTTTTAATATAGAGAAACTTATGAATAATACTCCATTGATTGAATTTAAAAATATAACCAAGCGCTTCGGATCGCAAACGGTTCTGCAAAACGTTAATTTACAAATATATGAGGGGCAGGTTACCACCATTATCGGCCTTAGTGGTTCAGGTAAAAGCGTGCTGCTCAAACATATCATCGGTCTGCTTAAGCCCGACGAAGGAACCATTCTCTTCCACGGTAAACCATTGACCGAAATGAAGAAGTCCGAAGTTGCCGCTTTGCTGGCCCGGATTAGTTATATGTTTCAGGGTAACGCGTTGTTCGATTCTCTGACGGTCTATGATAATATCGCGCTGCCTCTGAGAGAGACTACAAATTTGAAGAAAGCTGAAATCCATCGGCGGGTTATGGCCAGAATTGAACAAACAGAGCTTATCGAGGCTTCTCACAAGTATCCGTCGGAACTCTCCGGGGGTATGCAAAAACGGGTGGCGCTGGCGCGCGCGCTGATAACCGATCCTCAAATCGTTTTGTTTGACGAACCCACTACCGGCCAGGACCCTGTCCGGAAAAACGCGATACTAAGCATGATCGCGCAGTATCAGAGAAAATTTAATTTCACCGCGATCATGGTCAGCCATGAGATCCCGGATGTGTATTTTATTTCCAACCGGATTCTTGCTCTCTATGATAAAACTATTGTTTTTCAGGGAACTCCGGAAGAACTGGGAAATTTTGATCATCCTTTTAACGATGAAGTTATCCATAGCCTCGAAGGGTTGCAGAAGGAACTGACGGGTCTGTATTCTAAACGGCAATTCAAAGTTCTAAATCATATTCAGCTAAAGCGTAGAGAAGCAGGTGAAAGTTACTGCATTGCAGCTTTTACTCTGACAAATCTGGATGCAATCATTTCCAGCATGGGTCACGATGCGGCACAGGAAGTCATCCACTCGATGGGAGTATATATTGATAAACACTTTGGCGCCATCGGCGGCTTCTCCACCCGCCGCAAGTCGAATGAATTTGTTACAGTGCTGCCTTTTTCCAGTCTTGAGGAAGCTGAGAGCATTTTGAAAGATTTTGTTAATGATTTTCAGGAGCAGGGAATCCGCGACATTTGGGCCGGAGCTCAAAAGCAGGCGCCTTCAGGGAAGTGCGTTGATTTCTCCATCCGGGCGGGAATTGCTCAGGGACAACCTACTGCTGAAATAGATCAAGTTATAGATTCGGCAAGATCTCAACAAAAAGAAATTGGACGGCTGCAATGCGCCGTCGGGGAGTAAACAAATGAAAAAATACAAGATAGAAACAATAGTCGGCATCTTTGTCTTTTTGGGATTGCTCTGTATAGGGTACATGACCGTAAAACTCGGCAAAGTTTCTTTTTTTAGTGACGATTCTTATCCCATCATTGCCAAATTCGTATCAGTAACCGGCCTGAGAGATGGTAACCCGGTTAATATTTTAGGTATCGAGATCGGACATGTGGAACGAATCACCATGGATCAGGAAAACCAGAAGGCGGTAGTGGAATTAAAAATCAAAAAAGGAGTAAAGATATATGATGATGCCATCGCCTCCATTAAAACCGAAGGCCTGATGGGCGATAAGTATGTCAGTATTGATCCCGGAGGCTCCGGTTCGCTTCTCGGACCTCGTGGGACTATCACGGAAACGCAGGGGCCCGTGGATATAGTGGACCTTGTTGGCAAATATGCATTTGGGGAAGTGAAAAAGGATAAGAACACGGAAACGGAAAAGAAATAAATTTAGGAGGCTTAGATAATGAAAAAACAGTTTGCAGTATTTTGTGTATTGATAATTTTTGTATTATCTATCCCGGTATACGCCGGAGTGCCGATGACCACAGCTGAAGCCTCTGTTAATAGAGTGCTCGATGTGCTTCGCGATGCCAAGCTTAAAAGCCCGGCAGCTAAAGAAATAAAAAAAGAGAAGCTCCGGATAATATACAAAGACATGTTTGATGAAATTGAATTTTCCAAGCGCACTCTGACGCGCAACTGGAACAAGTTCAGTCCCGCCGAGCGCGTGGAATTTGTGAAGCTCTTTGAGCAGATTCTGGAAAAATCATATATCGACAAAATTCTGGACTACTCGAACGAAAAAGTAGATTTCTATAAAGAAAGCATGCTTTCCGATAATCAGGCTGAGATTCAGACAAAGATTATTACCTCCTCCAAAGAAATTCCCATTTTTTACCGAATGATCTTAAAAGATAGTAAATGGAAAGTATATGACGTTGTTGTGGAAAATGTGAGCCTGGTTCAGAACTATCGCACCCAGTTCAATGATATACTGGGAAAGAATACGCCTGAACAATTGCTGGAGATCTTGCGAAAAAAGGTAAAGGCGCAATAGGAAGAAACAGACGAATTATAATTTCAAATCAAAGATGTTATCTGGGCGGTGAGAAAGATGCGCATCAGCTACATGAAAACTTATCTAACTTTGATTGTATTGTTCATCTTTCTGGCAGCGGGGTGCGCGCACAGTCCTAGCAACTCTTCTACCGTTTTGCCGCAAGCTAAGTCTTCGCTCCAACCGATTTTACTTGCTTCCAACGCAGGTGAAATCCAGGTAAAATCGTCGAACAAGCCAGATGACGCAATCGATGATGAATACAAAGACGATCAGAATCTCGACTACGCCAACGATACTTTTAAGGAAGAAAAAGTAGAAATTGCCGACCCTCTGGAACCCTTCAACAGAGCTATGCATCAATTCAACGACAAGCTTTATTTCTGGGCGCTCAAGCTCGTTGCGCAGGGATATAAAAAAGTCGTTCCTGAACCAGCGCGGATCAGCGTGAAAAATTTCTTTTCTAACCTCGGATTCCCTAACCGTTTCCTCAGTTGCCTGCTTCAGACGGACTTCAGCGGTGCGGCCACGGAATTCGGCCGTTTTACGATAAATACTATCTGGGGCATCGGTGGGCTTCTTGATCCTTCTTCCAATAAAGAACTGGACCTCCAGAAGCAGGATACTGATATGGGACAAACTCTGGGAGTATATGGTGTGGGGCAGGGTTTTTACATCGTCTGGCCGGTACTCGGTCCTTCCAGCCCGCGTGATTCGATCGATATTGTCAGCGAATATTTTTTGTATCCCGTCTCCTACATTTATCCTTTGTACGCCTGGTTTGGAGTCAGGGGATATCAGGAAATTAATAATACATCTCTGAGGATTGGCGATTATGAGTCTCTCAAAGAGGCGGCCATCGATCCCTACGTGGCGTTTCGTGATGCCTACATTCAATACCGGCTGAAGAAAGTTAAAGCGAGGAAAGCAAAGCTGGCGCTATCCAAGCCGCAGGAAGTGAATTCTCTAACGGATGATCCGGTATTGCTGAAGAAGGAAAATTAAATGAAAATCACGGGCAAGAACACCAAAGTAAGCTTTGGAGACGTTTCGCAGCAAGCTGCTGATATTATATCCCGCTTATGCGAGATAATTCGACCTGCAAACTTCGGTGCATTTTGTTTCCGAAGCTTGGGTCTCATTACCCTCCGCTTCGCGGGATTGTTCAACTATCCAATTCCGTTGCGCTTCGCTTTCGGAATTGGAGTTTCACAAAGAAAATTCCTCACAAAAAATTTTCTGAGTATTACGCTAACAGTATTATTAATTTTTACAATTAACGAAACAGCCGCAGCCGCTGGATTATTTGGCCCGCCTCAAACCGTTTCTAAAGAAGCCGGTGGATTAAATACCGCCATCGGGTACTGGTATCATGAGGATACATACACCAATGGTGCGGATCATATAATCAGGCAGAATGAAGTTTATTCGCAGGCGGCTTATGGCGCAAAAAATATTTGGGAAATATATGCGCGAATAGGGGTATCGGATCTAAAAATATTCGACGTGTTCAGTTCCACGAATGCTTCAACTACGACTGATAAAAATAATTTTGAAGAAAACTGGAAATTTTTTGGCACTCTGGGAGCAAAGGGCTTTTACCCCGTCAACAAGACATTCGGAATAGGCGCTTTTATTCAAGGAACATATTACTTCAGTAACTTCACGGACGATGTTGCGGGAACCAATGGCATCACGCCTTTTACAACCGATCTTAAACTTAAAAATCTTTTTGATGTGAATTTCGGTGTTGGATTTCAAGCCACCGTTCCCTATGGTATCAAATTATATGCGGGCCCCTATATTTATTATTCGGAGGCAAAGGTATCTTTGGCCGCCAACATTCCAGGCCTTGAATACGCAGCCGGAAATGTTTCTATTGAGAACAAGTCAATTGCCGGTGGATTTGCAGGAATCGATATACCACTCGCCAAAGGATTTCGTCTGAATTTTGAAGGACAATATTCAGACAGGTTTTCCGCCGGAGCTGCCGTGACTTATACATATTAATTTTTTAATACCATCTCGTTGTCTTTTTCGCTTCGCCAGGTAGTGACTCATTTTGATGGAATTTATTTATGTGGGTATAAATTATCACCTGTAAGAAGAATGTGAAAAACATCATTATGCTGAATGCCGGCCATTCGACCACCGTGAGAATAAGAAAAAACTAATAATGATTTTACTTCTGGGGTTACTATATCGGGAAACACGGTTGCATTAAATTGATTAATTGGTATATGTTCAAAACCACAATTCTTTCTATAAGCAGAGGAAATATCGTTCCACGTTCTTTGGGAAAGTTTCAAAAGCAAGGTAGCAAGATCGGACTTATCGGCGAG
>CAVQCU010000189.1:0-3342 GCA_963710995.1 uncultured delta proteobacterium | reverse complement strand
CACGGCTGTACCCGTACCGGCGCTTGTCGCCTTCCTCAAACGGCGGATCGCTCTCGAAGTACGTCGAGGTCAGGTCGTAGAGCAGGATTTCAAATTTCACACCGAACAGATCTCTCCATCGCTCCGGGAGGAATCCGAAGAGTGCCTCCTTGTGTTCGAGCAAACGGTCCAGCGTCCGATACAAGTTGTCCTTGCTCGGAATCTCCAGACCGAGGAGATCCCCCATCGCACTGCGAGTCGACCACTGCCGGTGCAATCGCCATTCGCTGCCAGGATCAACCAGCCGGTAGGCCGTCAGTACGACCAGCAGGTCGTACCAGTCCGTTCCCTCCCGGCTCGGCTCCAGCCGCTCCCTCCAAAACCGGTCCAGCTGAAGCTGCTCCCACATCTGCATGAACGCCCAACACGCTCCCCATTGCCGCGGCCTCGCGTGAAATCTCACCAATGGATCGCGCTGCGCATAGCCGCGCAGATTGATCCCTTCCTGAGATGGTCCATCGAAAGCAGGTGGTCCTTCCACAGCCCGTCGATCACGCTCAGCATCACCATCCGCTCGGTATCCGTTTTTAATGTTGTACAGATTATAACTGTGGCGATAACGATTACTTTTATAATGTTGATACCAAATGGCTACAGGCGCTCACCTCTTTAGATAGCTTTTAAATATTCCTTTCTTCTTTTTTGTCAAGCTAAATAAAGCGGCATATGGTTTTTTCTCATAGGGTCTGAATTGTGTTTCTTACGGGTTGAAAGCTTGTGTTTTCGACTAAGTTGACGACTTGAGGATAACAGGAAGTAAGAAATAAAAAACCTATTTCTCCGGATAATTCACACGGCAATATGTCTGAGCTTTAGGAAGTTCCATTTCTGTTTGAACCAAGGGGGGGGTAGCTCGTTTAATTGACTTTTACGCTTAGTTCCAAAGCCCTTTAATCTGATTGCTTATTGATTCGTCTGGTACGTCAGCATAGACAATCGTCGATTGAATAGAGATATGTCTGAGCTGTTTTTGTACAGCTCTTAAATCTTTCATCTTCGAGTAAAGTTCCACAGCGTACGAATGCCTTAATGAGTGTACAGATTTACCACGTTCATAAAGACCAAGCTTTCGTAGGTATTTCTTTACGATCTGCTGAATCGCTTGACTTGTCCAAGCCCCACGCTGACCGATAAAGAGAAAATCACTATCGCCAACAGACTCGCCCTGCTGCTGTTTCCAGCCTAGAAACGTTTTCAAATGCTTCTTGAGTGAGTCAGGGATTACAACATGAGCAGACTGATGCCCTTTACCATCCCGAACAAAAATCTTGCTTTCAGAGTAACCAAGCTTTAAATCTCCGCACCGCAGATTCGCAGATTCCGACACCCTGAGCCCTGTGCTTGTAAGAAGATCGATAACCATCCACTCTTTAATAGCAGTGACGTTTTTTTTCTTCTCATCAATGTCAGCTTGATCCCTTACAGCTCGCCTGATCATCTTGATCTGTTTCTCACTGAAGTATTTCACGCCGTCGATGTTTTTTACTCTGCTGCCATCTCTTTTTGCACTGCTTCGCTTTTCCATCTTCGCAGGGAAACTGATGACATTCCCTAATTCAGCATTCATTTTTTGTTCTCCTTTCGTTTTTATAAAATTTTCTATTGAGTTTCCGACTCATTTGTCGCCGCAAATCATTCGCCTTTTTGCTTCCTGATTGCCGAAACTCAAAAGAATCTCTTTATTATATATTGAGCTTGATTCCTGAAGAACGTAATGTCAACCGGAATATTAAATAATAATAATAGCATGGATTGATTGTTTAAGGAGGGTTATTCGCTATTAGTTTTTATATGAAAATTAATTTTGATTAGATAATTTCTTTCTTCCTGAAATCATTATTTTTCAAAAAATTAATTTTATACTAGCTTATAAACAGTAATTATTAAAAAACCTTCTTCATTTTATTTTATCAAGATAAATATAAAACTGATTATCAAATGAAAGGATAAAGTTGATGATGTCTTCTGAAGATCTAAAGTGGCAATATGGGCAACTGGTTCCAAGACTAGAGAAGTTAAATCAGGAAGCGATCTACATCTTGGAAAGGCAAGTAAAGTCTTCTGGCATACCGATCCATCTCATAAATGGCCGTATAAAAACATACGATTCTCTCATGGCCAAGGCTGAGCGTCAGGATATGAAAAATCCATTGGAAGATATTAAAGACATTTGTGGAATTAGGACCATATGCCTTTTTCTATCTGATCTGGCTCAGCTGGGTAATATAATTGAAAACGCCTTCGAGGTTTTGCAAAAGGATGATAAATTGAACTCCAAAGCAGAAGATCAGTTCGGGTACTTGTCGATTCATTACATCTGTAGGTTACCCCACTCATGCCATGGTCCTCGATATGATGACATCAAAGGATACTGTTTCGAAGTTCAGCTCAGGACGATAGCGATGCATGCTTGGGATACAATATCGCATTATTTGGATTATAAATCCCCCCAATCCATTCCTTCGGAGCTTAGGAAGGACTTTAATGCACTTAGCGGGCTTTTTTATGTTGCGGATTCTCATTTTGAACTTTTCTTCCGATCGAGTAGAGCGTTTAGTGAGAGGACGGAGAAAAGGATCGAAAGAGGTAGTGACCTAGGTAAAGAAGAGATCAACGGTGCCACATTGAACGCCTTCCTTCTTCAAAAATATCCAGACCGAAAACACGGCGACCTTGCAGGTATCTCAGACTTGGTAGAAGAAATTGTGAAGGCTGGATATAACTCTTTGGGAGAAGTGAATTTAGACCTCGACAAAGCTGCCAAGGCATTTCAGTATTACGAAAAGCTTCACCCACCAGGAGGCGTACCGAAATACAACGATGTTGGCGTTGTGCGTCAGTCTCTCTCTATTGTTAATGATTCCTACTTAGCTCAGAGGAAAATTGCGGCTCCACCGAACATGATCGAGGAGTTTAAAAAAAGTAAGATGGCGGTTGAATAATTTGACAAACTTCTTAAGATAAGTGGGAATACCAACATAGCGACAATATTTTTTAATACGCACACAATTGCCCAACAAATCGCTCCACAGGATCGCTTATCGCTTCCAGGCGAACTTTGTACTGCACCTTTCCCATGGCAATTCTCAATTCTTTCAACTATCCACTACTGAAACTTAGGTGTAACAAATATTTTTTATGCCGATGTAATAATCGAAATGCCAGAATCTACTTGCCAGCAAACAAAGTTTATTTAACAATGTATATAAATATTACGCTGATGATAACTTCCTGTAAGTCTTGTCTCTCTGTTCTATCGTTTTATGCTACCTTACAATCAGTAATAGTTAAAAAGGCTGGAGA
>CAVQCU010000188.1:0-6004 GCA_963710995.1 uncultured delta proteobacterium | reverse complement strand
GGGAAAGTTGTGGAGTATCGGGCGAAATTAAGAGTATCGTTTAAGTATAAACCTGAATAGACTTTTTGCGGTTGTGCTTTCTGCCATGCTAAATGAAGCACACTACAAAAAACATTTATATCTATTAAAGCTCTTAAGACAGTTGATTGAAGACCTGAAGAAAAAGTAAAAGCATGCGGTCTTCGGAGCAAAGAATTTAAACTAGATAAAAAAGGAGAAGATTATGAAAAGAATATTACTTACATTGTTGTTGACGGTTGTTTTTGCTGTGCCCGCTTTTTCAGAGATGAGGGATATGCCCATGAGAGGTCATGGGGAAGGGCATGGACAGATGATGGAAATGGACCATATGGACATGATGGGCGGAGATATGATGTGCCTGGAGCATGCGGAGCAAATGGGGCTTACCGATGACCAGATAGCAAAGATGAAGCCACTACACAGAAAAATGCAGAGAAAGCAAGTAAGATCCAACGCTGACCTGAAGATTGCGGAGATCGAACTTATAGAAATTATGGAAGTGAAAGATTTTGATTTGGATAAAGCCACAACCGCGGTTAAGAAAATTGAAGATATAAAAACCGCTCGGCACTTGGAAATGTTAAAAGCCATGAAAGATATGCGGGCTATTATGACGGACGAACAGTTTAAGGACATGCATAAGATGTGGAGGAAGAAGGGTAAGGAAGAACACGAAAAGTAGATGGATAAATCTAAACACACCAAGAAACATCAAAGTCATAAAAAAAACAGAGGATGCTATGAAGGAACAAATGAAAGAGCTGCAAAAAATCAAAGGGATAGGGGAAGTCTTATCGCGGCGCTTAGTCGAATCAAGCTATGACACAATTAGCAAGGTTGCTGGTGCAGAAAAAAAAGGGTTAGAGAGAATAGCGGGGATGAACCCACAAAAGGTACGGACTATCGTAACCCAAGCCAGGAAGATGACGGGGGAAGCTGAGAAAAGTCGTCACACATGGTAGAGGTAACATGCGAATGAAGGTCGTTTCTGATGAAAAGATATCAGGCAAAGCCGGTAGCGCAGCAGAAAAGAATCTAGCCACCAAATTTGCCAGCGACGTAAACGGCGTGAATAGTGTAAATAACCGGATGATTATAGAGTAGTCCAAGTCCAAAAAACAAAGATACTCTATTCCCCCTGCCTGTTGTGCGAGGTCCGCAAGCCGGCAGAGGGAATGAACAATAAGAAAGAAGAATACCATGTTGTGGACAATAGCTGTAATACTGATAATTTTGTGGGCACTCGGGTTGGTGTCTGGCTATACGTTAGGTAATTTTATTCATGTCCTGCTGGTCATTGCCATTATTGTTATTATTTTCGGGTTCATCAGCGGCCGTAGCACCTGACGGTGCATAAACCTACACGGGCGGCTAGTTTATGATCGTATTGGAAGAGAAGAAGGATCGGCTTGCACAGAAGCCTGACGACCATACAGACTTGTCGATGACAATCTCTACAAGAAGGCAAAAAGAAATCGTCACTGTTTTTCGCGTCCATGCGACAGTTTAATTGGTAATGATTGCTGCTACACCGATTACGACTACCCGCGGACAGTTGTGTTTGGCTATTGACAAAATATTTTTATTGACACTGACTAAAGGTGGATAGTAGTAATAAATATGTTTAGAATTATAAGGGCTTTCATTAATATTTTCGTGGGCATTATCGAACTACTTTTAACTTTCAGGTTGATATTTAAGTTTTTGGTAGTTAATGCAGGTACGCCTTTCGTTGCGTGGCTTTATGGTGTCACGGCGCGGCTTGTAGCGCCATTTGCCAAAATTATTCCAGACCTGAAAGTTTCAGGTTTCGTGATTGATTTTGCCACCATTGCCGCGCTTATCGTGTATGCTATAGCAGGATCCTTAATTCTGATGATTTTTTCCTATCCTGATAAAGAGACTGACGTATAGTCCAGTTTCAGAACAAAGAGACGGTAAAGACCATCGCTCCCGCCAGCTTTCTTCTAAATTAACGTGCGCAACATCCCAGCCAAGACCTCGGGATATCCAGGCCTAAGGCAAAAGAAGCCGGTTAACCGACTGTTCGATTGTTGCCCCCATCAAAATATCCCTCAATATACTGAGGTTCCACCGCATATTGAGGCCAAATGAATTACTTTATACACCCCCATTTTTTCCTCTTATTAATCTAACCACCTACTATTAAAGGATGAATTAAAACTTCTGATTCCCATTCGGTTATTGGCCTACTATTTGCTATTACATTGTACTGACCTTTGTCATCACACACATGAAGAATAGGAATCCTAAATTAAAATAAGGAGAAATAAACAAGAATGAACTTAGCAGGCAAAACAAAGAAAGATTTGATCGATGAGCTGGAAGCCTTGCGGCTGCGGATTTCCGAACTGGAAAAGCATGAGCGAGATTACCGAAAGTCTCTGGAGAGTTTTGGACAAAGTGCAAACCGACCCTTCCCTCCGTTGTCAAGCAGGCAAGAGGGCCTGGTTGTAGTTTTCGACAGAAAATTGGAATTCGTCAATGACATCTTTGCTGAACTGTTTGGCGTATCGCCGGAAGAGGCGTGCTGTCCCAACTTTGATCCCATGACCCTCATCGCACCGGAGAGCCGCCACTTTATCTGGGAACTTTACCAGGAAGGGTGCCGGAGCGCCTATAAGACAAAGCAGATCAATTTTATCGGTCTATCCAAGGACGGTAGCAAACTAGAGTGCGAAACCTTTCTCCTGTTCATTCCTTATAAATGGGGCATCGCCATTCAATGCACGCTGAACCGTGTTTCCGTGAGCGGAAGAATCGATGAGGCATTGAAGAGGCACTACAACGATTTGCCGATTGCAGTAAATGCTGTCCCGACGGGAGTCCTTTACGCCGACAGAGATCACCTGCTTATGCAGTCAAACGAAACGATTGACAAATCCAATGGTTTGCCTGTGGATCAAATCCCCAGTGTGGATTATCCGGTTAACCAAGCAAGTGGAAATTATCGCCACCCTGAGATTGAAGGGATTACTGCCTGATTGAAGTGAAGAGCTAAAAATAAGGATTATGGAGTAAAAAAGAAGCAGTGTATCGTTTTGAAAGAAAAAAGAAAAAAGGAACGACTGAAGGAATTTAACGAGATCACCACAACTATCATCTCCGGAGAAAAAAATTTCTATAATTACAGCGAGGATATATCTGTGTACGGTGCTAAAATTAGGGGCAATATTCCTTTGCCTGTCGATACTTTCCTAAAGATAGATCTCACATTGATTGCGCACCATCTCTCGCCAGCGAGAGCTTTCGGTCGCTCTACGGCGCCCTCGCTTCGCTGGCTTTATTCATACTCGTCAAGATTTTAATTAATATTTTAAAAAGATTTCTTTATTTTGAGTGGTTCTATCATGATCAAAATACATTCGCTTTGATAAGATTGAGATATAAATGTTTGGAAAGGTAGGTAAACTCAACAAGCATTACTTCCTGTAACAAAGCGTCCGGCGATTTTCGCGATTATACTTTCTTTCAAACAGTAATCCTTATTGACTGTACTACACAAATCGACAACCTAGCCTAAAATGCAGGACTTCAAACGGAAATAAATCTTGAAAATAGTTTGATATAAAACTATTATGCAACTATGGAAAAAGGATCACATCATCATTTTGATCGGCCGGATTCAATACACACGAATTGAATGCCCATAACATCAAAGGAGGAAAAATATGGACAAGAAGAAAAGATTGTTGGAACATGCAAAAAATTTTCTGGATGCGTGGAACACGCAAAACGTGGAACTGGTCGTAGCAACTTATACTCCTGACGTGCAGTATCGTGATCCGAACACAAATGGTTTTGTAGAAGGCTCGGATGCAATGCGAAAATACCTTGCAAAACTATTTGTCGGTTGGGATATGCACTGGACGCTCAGAGAGCTGTATCCATTCGATGGGGTTGATGGAGCGGCAGTTCTGTGGCACGCATCACTAAAACTATCAGGGAAGGACAAAGTCGTCGAGGTTGATGGCATGGATTTTGTTCTTCTAGAAGGCGACAAAATCAAGCGTAATGATGTCTATTTCGACCGCGCGGTAATGGCATCACTGTTAGAGAAATAACTATTTCCGTTTCAAAATGTGCAATTTTGGGAATGTTATTTTCTGGTGATTGAGGTTGAGGATTACTTCCTGTAACAAAGCATCAGGCAAATTTGGCTTGCCCACTCCCTTTCAATCAGTAATCAATATTTAATTGACATGCAAGAATGATTTTCCTATACTTCCTTAACATTATAGTTAAGCAGGGCTTTATATGCTTCCGAAGTGAACGGGAGTAGTGTCCGCTTCTGCAAAAGGAAAGAGGAAATAACAGCTAATGAAAAAATTATTAGGAACGATGTTAGCAATAATTTCGGTGGTTATCTTGATAGTAATTCTTATTTGTTGTAGCAAACCATATGTTGAGCATACTACAATGGTGGAAACCACCAATGATGGTCGTTTCATCGCCTATGACAACGGGACGGTTTTGGACACGAAGACGAAACTGATGTGGGCAACTAAGGACAATGGGAGTGATATAGGATGGCAAGATGCCAAGTTCTATTGTGAGAATTATCACGGGGGTGGTTATAAGGATTGGCGGATGCCTACACTGGATGAACTGGAAGGGTTATATGATGAGCGCAAAGCCCGTCCGGCAGCATGCTCTAGTAGCAATAACATTCATATCGCAACGGAGTTGATTGATATTACATGTTTCTGTTTATGGACATCGGAGACAAGCCCAACTACAGACGAAGCCGCCATCTTCGATTTCGGTCCTGGCATACGGTCTGCGTTCGCCAGTCAGATGGTCCTCAGCCGCGCACTTCCGGTGCGTTCCGCCAAACAGGTTAATTGATTATTTTCTTTTTCTGGAAACAAGCACAATTGAATGTTTCAAACGGTAATCTGCACTCTTGCTAACTCAAACAAATTGAGTCTTTGTAGGTGAAAGAAATACTTTTCCTGTAAGGTTGTTGTAAATATTAACTTTTACTAATAACTTAATATTCTCTTAATAATCCATTTGATTTTAATATATTACAATAAACAGAAACTATACCTTATATTTTGAATATTAAATATTTAGCGGTATAGTTAATAAAAATTAATATTCAAATAGATTCAATAATTTTATTTCTTACTTCCTGTAAGTCTTATTTTTCAAATTTATAATTTTATGCTAGGTGTATGTCTTCAGCAAGCATGAGACACATAAGATTTTTTTTAGTTTGTAGTTTTTGATATTGGCCTGGGTGGAAAGTAGGCTTATAATGTGATGAGCCGGCAGAAAGTAGGATATTTTACAAAAACGGAAGAAAAAGAAACAATTGACCTTAGAACGCAGGAAGCATTATAATTTGTACGGTATGAATGTTAACCAAAACAATGACCCAGGTCAGGAGCAAAACGCAAACTCATATCAGGCTAATGTGTCTCAAAAGGTCTGAAGATATACAATCATTAAATTTAGCAATAGATAGTCATTGAACCTTGGTAGGTGAAAGAAATACTTTCTCCACAATATTTTTGTCAAATAATTAATGTTAAATCTTAACTTATATTAAAAAGTTAAGATTTACAAATCATTCAATGCAACTTGGAATATTCTCGTCGCATTTTTAAACTGCACGATAAGTAATGTGATAAAATTGTGATAGAATAATGGGAAAAGAAAAGGAACATATAGAATAAACGGAAATAGGCAGAATAGATTATTTGTTTATTTTTTAATACTTACGGGAAATCAGACCTTAAATCAAGGGGTTAAAGTTTTATATTTTTAGAATTCCTAATCCGTGTGCCGCGCGTTCGACTCGCGCCAGGGGCACCAGTATAAACAAATATTTAGAACAGTTTGTTGTTAATTCAATTTTATTATTGGTCATTTTGTCCCGCTATAGTCCCGCTTTTATGGTAAACCATGTAATAAATATCCACACCATGTGGCAAACCTAATAAAAACCATGTAG
>CAVQCU010000187.1:0-9824 GCA_963710995.1 uncultured delta proteobacterium | reverse complement strand
CACTCCGTTGCCTTTCAGGTGCTCGGCGTCCACTCTGTCCAGCGTCATGTCGCCCGTGCTCCTGGTGTTGCCGCGCGTGCATTCCAGGTGGATCTGCTGCGTAGTGCCGGAGGAACTGACCAGTTTGTTAGTACAGGACTTGTCGCTGTTATAGAGTGCCTGCCTGAGGGAGTCTTTGGCCAGGCAGTAACGGCTGGTGTTGGCTTGCGGGCTCCCGCCGCGCCCCTTCATCATGGCCTCTATCCGCGCGCGTGCCTCGGGAGGCATCTGGGCGAGTTGGTCCGGGGAGATCGCGGGCATTTGCGGCATTGCGGGCATGCCGCTGACCTCTATGCTCGCGGTGCTTTCCCACAGGCCCACCTTGACGTCGACCGGCTTGATGTCCTGGGCCCACGAGGCCGCGGGGCACAATAGTACAATGGCGAGCAGCAGTTTCTTCACGTTGTCAACCCTCCTTGTGATCTGGCCGACCTTCTCCTCCAGCTCGACGAACTCGTTCTTGAACTCGTCCCGCTCGCCCGCTTCCCGGCGGGCCGCGTTGATCTCGGCGCCGAGAATCTCTTCCTCCTGGCGCTTCTCTGCCTGGCGCCGCACCCGCGAGCGCAACTTGCGCTGGTTCTGCAGAATCTCGATCTCGGCGCGCAAGATACCGGCCAGGCGCAGCAGGCGCTCAGTCGGCCGCAGCAATTCCAGGATGGCCTGCTTGTCCGCCATCTTGAGCTGGAGCTGGGCCGCGATGGTGTCGGCCAGGTCGGCCGGATCCTCGATGCTCTGCACCGAGGCCAGGATCTCGGGCGCCAGTCGCTTGTCCAGCTTGACGAAGCTGGCAAAGGCCGCGTGGGCCTCTCGCGCGGCGGCCTCGGCCTCGGCCGACCATTCGGTGTCTTCCGGGATTTCTTCGACCTCGACCGCCAGGAAACGCTCGCCGTCCACGAAGCGGCGGACCACCGCCCGGCGCTTGCCCTCGACCAGAACCTTCACGGTACCGTCGGGCAGGCGCAGGACCTGGATCACGTTGGCCAGCGTCCCCAACCGGGAAGATATCCTCCGGGGTCGCCAAAATCCTGAAACAAACCTTAACTTTCTCTTCCCATAGGAAAGATATCTACTCTTTCCCATTGACTTACAGCTCTCATTTCTCCTGCTGATTCAACAATACAAAAATGGTGTAATACTTAATCTACGAGGAGAAATCTTTTAAGGATATCATGATTTCAAGACGTGATTTTATAGTAACACTTGCAAGACTTGCCGCAACCGTTGGCGGCGCCGGCATGATTCTGTCCGATCCTTTCTGGCAGAGGTTTTTGTTTGGTGGCGATTCGGGTCTTGCCTTCGGAGAAACTTATTTAGATGAACTCGTCCGGTCCGCTTCAAAGGCCCGTTACTGGACTCCGCTCACGATAAAAGGCAATGGCTATCGCCCGGAGGAAACCATTGTCAGATGTCTTCTTTGCGCCAATGGCTGCGCTATTGTAAACGGTCAACGGGGAAGATGCCGAACGCGCCTGAATGTCAACGGAGAGCTGAACAGCCTCGTCTATGGCCGCCCTGTATCCATTCACGTTGACCCGATAGAAAAAAAACCGTTTTATAATTATCTGCCGGGATCCGCGGCATTCTCTCTTGCCACTGCCGGATGTCCTCTGAAGTGCAAGTTCTGTCAAAACTGGGAAATTTCGCAATCATCACCGGAAGATCGTCAGGTTCCCTTTACACCGCCCGTCAAGATCGTCGATGCCGCACATGAGCAAAAGTCGCCGGTTATCGCTTTTACTTACAATGAGCCGACGGTTTTCACGGAATACCTGACCGACATTTCCCGGGACGCGAAAAAGCAGGGCATCCGTTCAGTATTAATAAGCTGCGGATTCATGAACGAGGCGCCTCTTGCGGAAATGTGCAGGACGCTTGACGCCATTAAGATCGACCTGAAAGGTTACAGCGATGATTTTTATCGCTCCGTATGCGGGGCGGAACTGCGGCCAGTACTCAGAAGCATCAAACAGATAGCGAAGAGCCGTGTCCATCTGGAAATTGTAAATCTGGTTGTGCCCACGTTAAATGATTCGGATAAAATGCTGAAAGAATTGATAGACTGGATATTGGGAGAAGTCGGTCCCGATGTGCCTGTTCACTTCACGCGCTTTCATCCCGATTACCAGTTGCTGAATCTCCCTCCCACGCCTGTTGCCACACTGGAGCGCGCCTATAACATGGCCATGAGCAAAGGAATGCATTATCCTTATGTAGGGAATGTGCCGGACCATCCGGGAAATCACACCTACTGTCCGAACTGTAAAAAAGCTGTAATAAAGCGGCAGGGATTTTTTATTACAGAGATGAACATAAAGGATGGGTGCTGCAAATTTTGCAGACGGAAGATTGCCGGTGTATGGGTATAAAAGGAGGTCATAAGAAAATGAAAATATTAGGATTGAACCTTGCATTGCTTGTCATCGTTTTTTGTTTTGCCACGGCTTGCCAGGCGAATAAAGGGTCGGACACTGATGTTCGTGAACCTGCTGTTGCGGGAAAGTTCTATCCTGAATCCGCGGCCAAGCTGAGAGGCGCCATCGAAAAATTTCTTCAGGATGCTCTGCCTGTTAAAATTAAAAAACCGGTTGCCATAATCGTTCCCCATGCCGGTTACATATTCTCCGGCCAGATTTGCGCCGACGGGTTTAAACAGGTTAGCAATCAGAAGTACGATGTGATTGTCGTCCTGGGAACAAACCATACAAGTTCGGATTTTCAGAAAATTTCGCTTTATTCGGGGGACGGTTTTCGCACTCCCCTTGGCACCGCGCCAGTGGAAAAGAATATTATCTCCTCGCTTATAAAAGAAGACCGGACCGATTGCACTTTGGATAGAACACTTCATGAAAGTGAGCATTCCGTCGAAGTAATGGTGCCCTTTATCCAGGTCATTTTTCCTAAAGCAAAAATTGTCCCCGTCGTCGTCGGTTCACAGGATATGCAGGTATGCACTCGCTTCGGCCAGGCGCTGGCGAAGGTATTGAAAAACAAGAAGGCATTGATTGTCGCGAGTTCCGATCTCTCCCACTACCCATCTGCGAAAGATGCAAACATCGTAGACAGGGAGACCCTCGCGTCCATTACTAAGTTAGATCTCGCAGCGTTTCGCGCGACTGTGCAGGCGCACAAGGACAAAAATATTCCCAAACTTTATACGAGCGCTTGCGGCGACGCGCCGATTATGGCGGCAATGGCGGCAGCAAAATCTTTGGGCGCTACCAGCGGAGTGGTTGTCAGCTATGCCAATTCAGGGGATACATCTGTCGGTGAGAGCTCGCGTGTCGTGGGATATGGCGCAGTTGTATTAACCGCAGATGGAGGAGAGAAAAACAGCGGCGTATCCGCTCAACCGATACCGGCTGCCGTTTCCTCTGCTGCGCTGACGTCATCCGATAAAAAGGCATTGCTTGCTTTTGCCAGAGAAACGTTGTCCCGGATTTTTTTGACAGATACAGTTCCGTTGGCAAGGGGTTTCAACTCGACTCTTCAACAGCCGCGCGGAGCTTTTGTGACACTTAAAAAAAAGGGCGAACTTCGCGGCTGTATCGGCCGGACGATTGGAGATGAACCGCTGGTAAAGATCGTCGGCGTTATGGCGATTCAGGCGGCCTTTAATGACAGACGGTTTAACCAGTTAACCGCCAATGAACTAAGCGATATAGAAATAGAAATATCCGTGCTGACACCGATGAAAAAAGTATTCAGAGCCAGAGATATCGTTGTCGGCAGGGACGGCGTCTTAATAAGCAAAGATGGATATTCTGCCGTTTTCCTCCCCCAAGTGGCAACGGAACAAAAATGGAATCGTGAAGAAATGCTGGATAATCTTTGCTTGAAAGCCGGATTGACGGCGGGATGCTGGAAAGAAAAAACACAATTTTCAGTCTTTCAGGCTGTAGTATTCAGCGAATCGCAATTCAAATGACCTCATGATAATTTACCTTCTCGCCATTGGATTGATTTCAATTCTGGGACAGGTTGTCTTGCTTCGGGAATTGAATGTTTCCTTTTACGGGATCGAATTGATTTATCTGCTGGCCCTGGGAATATGGTTATTCTGGACTGCTGTGGGCGCAGTTGTCGGACGCCGGAATCGTTTCCCGTCGATTAAACACATTGCGGCGCTTTTTATCATCTTCGGAATTGCCATTCCTCTGGATATTGTGTTCATCCGTTCCAGCCGTCTGATCTTTGGCGACATACCTGGCGCATATCTTACCTTTTTTCAGCAATTAATTGTTGTAATCATTTCCATTCTTCCCACGGGGTTGTTGTCCGGCCTATTATTCCAGTGGACCGCAAAGGCCTACGTGACAACTAACAGGACGCTGGCCTCAGCCTATGCTATTGAAAGCGCGGGCGGATTAATTGGCGGATTGTTTTCCACCCTTTTTATCATGTGGGGATTACAGAATTGCTCTATAGCGTTTGTTTGTGCCCTTGCCTCAGTCATAACACCCATAATCGTTTTAAGGGGATTAAGGACATCGCTTCTCCACTGGACAGCAACTGTCTTGTCTTGTATCTTTCTGGCGCTCCTGTGGAAGACATCTTACTTGGATCGCCAGATGACCATATGGAATCACCCGAATCTTTTAGAAAGCAGTGATTCTCCATACGGCAGAATTACTGTGACGCGGCTTTACAATCAGATATCCGTTTTTGAAAATGACGCCCTGTCATTTGAAACTGAAGGAACTGAAGCCGAGTACTTCTGCCACTTAGCAGCGCTCCAGCACCAGAATCCACAGGATGTGCTGATTCTGGGGGGCGGAATTGAAGGGATCGTCAGAGAAATAGCGAAGTACAAACCAAAGCGAATTGATTATGTCGAACTCAACCCTGTCATGCTGAACCTAGTGACACGATATCTTCCTGATGACATCCGGAAGTCGCTTAGAGAACCGAACGTCCATATTATATTTGCCGACCCCCGACAGTATCTTAAAAAAAGTGGCACATACGATCTCATTTTGGTCGGCATGCCAGGACCGTCCTCGGGACAGGCGAACCGCTTCTACACTCAAGAGTTTTTTCAACAATGTTCAGCGAAACTGAATCCCGGGGGAATTCTGGGCTTTAGGCTCCACACGGCTGAAAATCTATGGACAATGCCGCTGACCCGCCTCAACGCGAGTATCTACAGCGCTCTGCAATCTGTTTTCCCTGAGGCGCTGTTTCTTCCGGGAACAACGAATGTTGTGACCGCCTCTCGCGTACCGCTGCCTCGTACGCCGGAAGTCATGTCCCGCCGGTTACAGGACATTAAAATAGTGACAAGATTAATTTCATCGAATTACATCAAGTACCTTTTTAGAAACGACAGATTTTTTCAAATCAGAGATTTGCTCAAGAAAGAAAAGGCGCTGCCTAATACCGACATCAGACCTGTTTGTTATCAGTACGCCTTCATAATCTGGTTGTCGAAGTTTTTTCCGCGCGTCGCCCTTGTTGATCCATCTTCAATCATGGATAATGATTTTTTAAAACCGCCTTTATCATTGTTATTGTGGATCAACCTGCCCGTTTTCTTTCTTCTAAGCCGTTTCCGGCCTGCTCTACGCCGCGCAATGCTGGTTGCCACAGCAGGTTTTCTGGGGATGGTTCTGGAAACAATCCTCATTCTTTATTATCAGGTAAAACACGGGGTGCTCTATCAAGATATAGGACTACTGTTGATGAGTTTCATGGCGGGTCTTGCTCTGGGCGCAATGATCATCAACAGACAGATGGTCCGGCAGGTCAACCATCAAAAACTCTCCCGATGGTACGGTATAAGCCTTATCATCGGATTTTGTTTTTTGTGCGCGTTTACAGGAATGAGATTAACAATGAGCATCTCTGCCGGTTTGGTCGAGATTTCATGTCTTTTGGCGGCAACAGGTTTTTTAGTCGCCGGTATTTTTGCCTACGCCAGCCTTTATGAAAGTGGAGCCCCCTCTGGCAGGAGCCGGAGGCTCCCCTATAATAATGAGACCCAATCTTCAGAAACAAAGTGCATTGAAGCTTGCAGGTCGAATTATCCCGCGAAGCAGGGGATAACGCGACCTCCCGCGAGTTTGGAGGATTCCAAATCTCGCGGGATTGAAGACCAGAAAAACGTAATTTCACCGCTGTACTCAGCAGACCTCATCGGCGGATGTCTTGGCTCTCTGCTTTGCAGTCTAATCTTAATCCCCTTGGCGGGCATGGATGTCACCACATGGGGAATGCTTCTGCTTGCCTCGTTTTCCATTATTTTGGTCTGATTGAAAACGCGATCATCGATCATTAGCTCAGGACTTTATCTTTCATGTTTTACTTTACGTTCATCCTGGCACAGAGTTACATTATTACAGTCATGATTGTTGGGAGAATATAATTAGTGGGATATAATGAACTTAAAAAAAAGAAAAAAGGGTTATGAGAATATCAACAATCATAACTCCTTAACTATATTTTTAACTATAAAGCTTATGATACGGTCAATCTGATAGCAGTTGGACAAATTTCCCATACTTTACTAACTTGGTTTTAGTGAAACTCAGTTTGCAGAAACGAAGTGCACTGCAAATTGCAAGTCGAACTATCCCGATAGCACAGCGTATCGGGGTTAGTCCTTATTACCACGAAATATGAAATGCCATAAACAGGCATTTGTTTGTATTCATGGAAGATTTATCTTTTGTAGAGACAGAGCATGTGCTAGGATGATAACCAAAATACGCGTGACCTTTAGGTTATCGAGAAAAGCGAAGTCCGTATATTAATTGTTAAACAGAGCAAATGAAAAATAAAAGAAATAAAAGAAGACGATTTCTTTATGAACAGTAGATTAATCGCACGTATTTGTATCGTTGTTAGAAATATTCTATACCTTGAAAGAAGCGAAAACGTTAATTGAAAAATGGCGCATGGAATACAACACGTTCAGGCCGCACAGTTCTTTGAATTACCGTCCTCCAGCGCCAGAGGCGTACCTGAATTGAGAAATAAAAAATGGCAGAATTCTAACTTAACATGTGGTACAAGTATTTGGGGCAGGTCAATAGAATATTGGTCGTGTATAACGTTGCGTAATACTTTGGCCCAGTTGGAGGGTTAATTCCGACAGGACCAAAGAATGGGATAAGGTTAACCGTCCATCCCGTAGATGTAATGGAAAGAATTAAGAATGATCTATTGGAAAGCGATGTGGAACGCCTAAGGAAATCCCGCATTATCGGAATAGATACAGAAACCGGGGGGTTAATTCCTAATAGGGACCAACTCTATCTCATGCAGATATACGATAACGATGGTGTCATTGATATCATCCAGACCAACCATTGGGAGAACGCTCGCAATTTGCGACTGGTTTTGATTTATCCGGCGATTCAAAAGGTCATTCAATTTGCAATAATGGATTGCGCCTTTATTTTAACTTATTTAGGTATGCTTCCCGCGAATGTATATTGTACAAAAATTGCCAGTAAAATCGCCCGAACCTATTCGTCCAGCCATTCCCTCTCAGGATTGATCGCGGATCTACTCGGAATTACCCTGGATAAGAAACAACAAACGACGTTCTGGGGAGAAACACAATTAACGCCGGAACAAATAGAGTATGCATCCAACGATGTAAAGGACCTGATTGGAGTCCGGACTCAATTGGAAATTATTCTGGTGCAAAAAGGATTGCTTTCCACGGGAATATCGTATACAGCTTTGAACAAAGCGTGTCCATCTTGTATCCCAGCTCTTGTCCACATCTGGCTGAATGGATGGGATTTCGGTAAGGAAGATCCCCAATTGATTTTCGGAAGATGAGGCCAACAAGATATGGGTTTCTGATATTAACTTTATTAGGACGCGAGATGGCTGGCTATATCTGGTAGCGATTCTGAAGGATGAATTTCTTATAAATTAATTATGAATAAGCAGGATTTTAAGGGAAGAGTGAAATCTGATCATTCCAAAAGGGATGAAGGGATGGAAGAAAAAAGAAGAGCGCCAAGAATAAAGGATGAGAATGAGGTTGCCATAACAGTCGTCTCCGGAGGAAAAAATCTTCCAGAAGAAGAAATCAACGGTAACCTTACTAAGGATATCTCCGTGTGCGGCGCTAAAATTCAGACCAATATTCTTTTGCCCGTAAATACCCTCCTTGAATTAGATTTCACATCAAAGGTTGTGCACCAACAAATAAAAATCCTCGGAAAAGTAAAATGGAGTACAGTTATCATTGAGAATGAGTCTTATGAGGTTGGTGTGGAATTCTATCCCAGCAAGGAAATGGAAAAACTTGATGATTACATCTCAGGGCAACTAAAATCTAATAAATCTGAGTTTGTCAAAAATGAAGTAACCCCAATTGATTCTGGTAATAAAAATATCGTAGAAACTAAAAAAGTACTCCTAATAAGCGCTCGTCATCGTCAGTCACATATAGGTAATAAAAAAATCTTAGAAATTAAAAAAGTACTCCCAATAAGCGCTCTTCTGCGGCAGTCACATATAGGTAATAAAAATATCGTAGAAACTAAAAAACTATCCCCGATTGATTCTGGTAATAAAAATATCGTAGAAACTAAAAAAGTACTCCCAGTAAGCGCTCGTCATCGTCAGTCACATATAGATAATAAAAAAATCGTAGAAACTAAAAAAGTACCCCCAATTAATTCTGGTAATAAAAATATCGCAGAAACTAAAAAAGTACCTCCAATTAAAAATAATCAATGGATAAAAATAGCAATAATTTTGTTAGGTACAATTATTTTGATAGTAGTTCTGCTAAAGATATTCGGCTCCATTTCCCTAGATTTTATTTACCCACACACAAATAAAAAAGTTACAAATAATTTTGCCCATGATTCTATAACTACAGAATCAGCAACTTTACCTGCACCACCTATTACTGCTCCAGCCCCAATACCTACTTCAGCTCCAAAAACAACGCAAATAACAAAAGTTATCGGTAATAGCGACAGTAAAATATATCATCTCCCAGGCATGAAATATTACAACGCCGTAAAGGCTTATCACCGTGTAGAATTTGATTCTGAAGCTGTTGTTGCCCCCAGTCCTAACTATTATGAAGGAATAAAGGGAATTGTTTTGAAGAACGGAAAAGTTATTGAGGGGCAAATAATAAGTATTGATGATAATGATGTGTTAAAGATTCGGACAAAAGAGGGAAAAATTTTATCATATTCTTTTATGAAGGAAGTTAAAGAATACATAACAGAATGAAAAATATGAACAGGTATAAGGCATCAACGAAAGCAGGGTCAGCAATGACCTTGCTTTTTTTTGCACATTTTCATCAATAATCATTACCAGTATGAGCTGTTGTAGAGTGAAGACTTGTGTAACAAACAGAATAAAACAACCGGGGCGGGTGTGAAAGCATCCGCTTTTTTTATGCTTTAAAATATTTTTTTACGATCTGATTACTATGTGATTACTTTTCAATTTCCAATAAAAATGGTTTTCAACATCATTAGTCAAAAACCCTTTAATTACTGGTGCTGGGGCGGGAATTGAACCCGCACAGCCTCAAGGACCGAGGGATTTTAAGACTGACCTGCCCCAAATCCTTGTACCACATGTTAAGTTAGAATTCTGCCATTTTTTATTTCTCAATTCAGGTACGCCTCTGGCGCTGGAGGACGGTAATTCAAAGAACTGTGCGGCCTGAACGTGTTGTATTTCATGCGCCATTTTTCAATTAACGTTTTCGCTTCTTTTAAGGTATAGAATATTTCCAGAGGTCAAGTTGGTTTACGTTTGTTTTTGTTTGTTTATTTTAGGTTAAGACAGTGAGA
>CAVQCU010000186.1:0-9901 GCA_963710995.1 uncultured delta proteobacterium | reverse complement strand
CTGCCCCAAATCCTTGTACCACATGTTAAGTTAGGATTCAGGCATTTTTTATTTCTCAATTCAGGTACGCCTCTGGCGCTGGAGAACGATAATTCAAGGAACTATGTGGCCTGAATGTGTTGTATTCCATGCGCCATTTTTCAATTAACGTTTTCGCTTCTTTCAAAGTATAGAATATTTCTCCGTTTAGTAATTCATCTCTGAGCTTGCCGTTGAAACTTTCAATATAGCCGTTTTCCCAAGGACTGCCCGGTTCAATATAAAGGGTCTGAACACCAATGTTTGACAACCATCGACGAACCATCTTTGCCGTAAATTCCGACCCGTTATCCGAGCGAATATACTCCGGCGCTCCATGACGAATGAACATTTCTGTCAGACAATCCAGGACATCATCAGATTTTAAATTCCTTTCCGTAACAATAGCCAAACATTCACGACTGTATTCATCAATAACTGTGAGCATCTTGATTGGTCGACTGTCATGGGTGCGATCGGCAACAAAATCATAAGACCAAACATGGTTACGATGCGTCGGCCGAAGACGAACACAAGAACCATCATTCAACCACAAACGACCACGTTTCGTTTGTCTCTTAGGAACCTTCAGGCCTTCCTCCCGCCAGATCCTTTCCACCCGTTTATGATTAACCCGCCATCCATCCTGTTGTAAAAGAGCTGTTATCCTTCGGTAACCGTAACGGCCATACTTGAGGGCTAGCCCAATAATCTCCGACCTCAAACGCCCCTCATCACATCTGGCTACAGTGGAATGTCTCTGGGTTGACCGGGGTTGATTTATCACCCGACAGACACGCCGTTCGGAAATATGAAGTTTCTCCCTCACATGCTCCACGCAGCGCTTGCGTCTGTCGGGGCTTAATAGTTTCCCTCCAAAGCTTCCTTCAAAATCAGCTTGTCCACGGTTAGTTCTGCTACTGCTTTCTTGAGATGCGAGTTCTCCCTTTCCAAATCCTTAAGGCGCTTTACCTGGACAGTCTTCATACCGCCATATTCTTTACGCCATCTGTAGTATGTTTGTTCTGATATCCCTATCTCCCGGCAAATCTGCCCAACATTTTTGCCCTGTGAAATTTTTACATCCATCTCCCGAAGTAAACCAATAATCTGCTCCATCGTAAATCGCTTTCTGCTCATATCTCTTACCCCCTTTAATATCTTTCTTATTATACCCCAATCCTAACTTAAATATTGGATCGGTTTTCGGGGGGCAGGTCAATAGGATCATAGCCACCCCGAAAACACATGCCCTTAAATACCCTTGAAACCCTTTTTTTGCCGTTTTAAGGCCTGGTAAGGGCTTTTGACACAGAAGTGTGAAATCTTCCCACAATGTTGCCGGAGTCGGCGCCGGAGTAAAAAGTTGCCGGAGTGGGCAACAGCGATCGTGGTGAAGTTTCCCCCTGAGTAGAGAAAAGCGTTGCCCGGCCCGGGCGGCCGCACCTACCTTATATCTCGTAATAGCTGAATCCAACTCCACGGCATTTATTGCAAGAGTATTCGCCGGCGATTTTCCTCTTCAAAAAATAACTAATAGTGCTATTATGATATTCAAATCATCGGGAAAAACGAAGGAGAAATGATATGTCCAAAACAGTGCTTTCACTGGCCCCGTTGCCAGCAGAGGTTGTGAAGTTTCTCATAAAACAGGTGCCTGATGTACCTGTTTTCGATGTCATCTCCGGTAATGAAATGTCGGAAGAAGCGGTCAAGGAAACCTTTTCAGAGGCTGATGTAGTGTTGGGCGATTACACCTTCAAACAAAAGATCACCGCAGATACTATATCTTCAGCACGAAATCTGAAGTTCATCCAGCAACCCAGCGTTGGTTATCAGCACATAGATGTGGATGCCTGCACGGCAAAAGGAATCAAAGTGGCCAATACTGCAGGCGCCAATACCATCAGTGTGGCCGAACATACAATAGCCTGGGGACTTTGTCTTCTCAAAAACATGTTTCATGCCCATACAAGCACGAAGTCAGGCAAATGGGAACAGATGAGTATAAAGCCTGCAGAACTTAAAGGTAAGGTATGGGGTATAGTGGGGTTTGGACGCATCGGTCAGGCGGTTGCAGAAAGACTCAAACCTTTTGGGTTGAGCCGGATCATTTACTATGACAGTTATCGACCGGGACTATCTGTCGAACAGGAACTCGGGGTTGAATACACGGAGATGACAAATATTCTGAGTCAGTCCGACATCATCAGTCTTCATGCGCCCCTGACGGATGTAACCCGCAACATGATCAATGAAGATGCCCTCAATTCCATGAAGCCGGGCGCCTATCTCATCAATGTAGCGCGGGCCGAGCTGGTGGATGAAAAGGCTCTGGCCGAAGCCATCAGGAGAGTAAAGATAGCCGGGGCAGGCATTGATGTCTTCTCCGAAGAACCGGTGACGATGAATAATCCGTTGCTGGCGGTGGAAAGTGAAAAACTACTCCTTTCTCCCCATGTGGCAGGTGTGACAGATGAAGCGGCAAGAAGAATCATCAATATGGCCACGGCAAACATCGCCCGGGTGCTCAAAGGGGAGAAACCGGAATCATTGGTTAATTAAATCGTGGAGGATATTATGAACTGATCTGAATGTGCTATGAAAGCTGCAAAGGACGCAGGGATAGAGGTATGTTTTGCCAACCCGGGCACGACAGAACTCCCTCTTGTGGTTGCGCTTGATACAGTGGGAGGTATAAGGCCGGTACTGGCTTTGTTTGAGGGTGTATGCACGGGGGCTGCCGACGGTTATGCAAGAATGCTCCAGAAGCCGGCCATGGTGCTTCTCCATCTCGGGCCCGGCCTGGCCAACGGAATCGCGAATCTGCATAATGCCCGGAGAGCGCACAGCAGAATTGTAACCGTCGTAGGTGAACATTCCACCTGGCATCGCGCCTCTGATCCGCCTCTGACCATGGATATCGAGTCTTTGGCGCGGACTGTCTCCGGATGGCAACGCACTTGCTGCTCCTCCGATCTGCTGGGGCAAGATATGGCGGATGCAATCGGAGCCGCGGAAACAGGGCAGATCGCAACCCTCATCGTCCCATTTGATCTTCAAACGAAGAAGTGCGCCGGAAGCGGAACTATCACTCCTTATAAAAAGGAGAAATTATCCATAAGCAAGGATACGGTTAAATCAGCGGCAGCTCTGTTGAGAGGCAGTAAAAAAGCCGCCCTTGTTCTTGGCAACAAATATATCGAAAGAAAGGAGTTGATGGTCGCGGCAAGGATAAAGCAGGCATGCGGATGCGATCTCATCACTGAGAATTTCCCGGCGCGTATCGAGCGTGGCGCCGGACTACCGGATGTTAGCCGCATACCATACCTTCCGGAGATGGCCATAGACATGTTATCAAAGTACGATGCATTTGTCTTTGCCGGAGCAAAAGAGCCGGTATCCTTCTTCGGCTATGAAGGCATTCCGCCGGTTTTTTTAAAAGATGAGCAACAGAAATTTCACCTGTCCACACCTGATCAGGACCTGCTGGATGTCCTGGACATTCTCGCTGATGAACTCGATGCGTCGAAAATTATTAATCCCGATTTACTTACCTCGTTAAAAAGACCTGAAATCCCTGCAGGCGCTCTCAACCCCGACAAGATTTGCGCGGTCATCGCCGCTCTTCAGCCGGAGGGAGCAATTGTAGTTGAGGAGGCAATTATAACCGGTTTAATGTACTACTCAATCACTTCGGGCGTTGCACCTTTTGACCTGTTTACACTCACGGGAGGAGCGATTGGCCAGGGCGCGCCCTGTGCAGTAGGCGCCGCCATCGCCTGCCCCGATAGGCCGGTGATAAACTTCCAAGCGGACGGCGCGGGCATGTATACCCTGCAGGCGTTATGGACAGAGGCAAGAGAAGGGCTGAATGTAACCACTCTCATCTGCTCCAACCGGAGCTATGATATTTTGAAGGTCGAGTATGGCCGGCTGGGAGTTTCGCCGGGCAAGTGTGCAACACAGCTCACCGACCTTGCTGGCATTGACTGGGTTAATCTAGGCAAAGGAATGGGCATACCGTCCATTAAAGTCACCACTGCGAAGGAGCTGGTCAGAGAGCTCGTCAAGGCGCTCCATGAGCAAGGACCCAACCTGATTCAGATGGTGATGTAGTGTTGACGCAGCCTATAAGAATATTATATTAGTTTTAAACGGGAAAAGATAAAAGTCCTGTTCAATATGAAAAATATTTGTCCTGATCTTTGTCAGGCATGATTGATAGCCCAGTATGAGTGCCACTGCATTTACCTTAAGGTAATTTCTAAACGAGAAAAGGAATCTGATTTGCTTTTTGCCGGTACCGTAATATGAACGGGCGCAGTTAAATGTTTCGAACGGTAATTCTCAATTCTAACGACTGCCTAATATAGTGGATTCGTAGGTGTAACAAACAATCGAGAAAGCCCATCGATGGGCAGAATATTCGGTGGGGGCCGGGGACACTTGCCAAGTATTCTGTCTCACCCATAGGATCATAGCCACCTAAAAAATACATGCCCTTAAATCCCTTGAAACCCTTTTTTTGACGTTTTAAGGTCTTGGAAAGGGCATTTGAGCATATCCGTTAAGTAAGTTCGGAATGAGTCGCTGATTACCCTCAGGGGTATACATTCCTATGCCCCCCATTTCGAGAGCTTTGAACAACGAGACACTTTGGTAGAGGTAATATTTTTGATCAATTTATTAATTCTTTTTGTATTCACAGCACCATTTTCATCGATTAAGTGCTGTCACTTATGTTTATGAAGAGTTCATTTTACCCCCATATGCAACCTCATTCGTCCCGGATTACTGGTTTTCCCGTGTATTGGATGTACGCCTTCCTATGTTACGCCGTTTTTAATATTCTGGAAGCCCGGGAAAGATTGAACGCCATCTGCCGGAAGAGAGCATCAAGCGCATTTTTAATCAACTTCGGGAACCTTGCCCGATATGCCTTGTTGTATAAATGGCTTAATCCGAAATACTGTTCAACGATATACCGTACTTTAGAAATAGCTTTGTTACGCTCTTTTTCATATTCCGTAAGTTCGGCGCCTGTTGTCGCTTTACGCATAATGCCGTCTTCAATACTGTTCATGGAGAGAAACTCTCGATTCGGCTTTCCAAAATACCCTTTATCCGCATAAACTTTTTTAATAGGTTCTTTCGTGTGACAACTACCGGCAACGCAAAGAGGAAGATAAGGACTATCATGATGAGAAGCAGGAGTCATCTCCGTGGACAGAACAAAACCATGTTTAACATCCACGGAAGCATGTTCCTTAATTCCGTAATGGGCGACATCATTTTTGACTGTCCAGTCCGATTCCAGATCGCGGGAGAATTTAAGCGCGTTGCCGTTCTTATCAACTTTTCCTTGAGGCGTTTTACTCTTTGCTTTTTCTTTTTGAAGTATTTCATTGCTGAGTGGATGGGAAGCAGATTGCACCAGACGGGCATCAATGGCTATGCCCTCGTTGATTGTCAAGCCCTTGGCGGCAAATTGTAAAAGGAGTTCATGGTTGATCATGCGCATAGTATCTATAGAAAATCGGCCCCTGAACCTGGAGAATGTAGAATGATCGGGAGATGTATCGTCAAGGGAAAGTCCCAGGAACGTTTTGAAAGAAGTCCTGTCGTTGATTTGAGTTTCCAGTTCCGGGTCGGAATCGATCTTGAACCATTGCTGAAGAAGAAGGCACTTCATAAGGATAAGAGGTGGATAGGCGTCGTTTCCTTCAAAGCTTTTACCGACGGGATATTTTCTCATGAGGAGGCTTTCAATTCTGGACCAGTCGACAGTGGCGTTGATCTGTTCCATTCTTTTAATAGCCCGGTTCTTTTCCATGGAAGCAAAGAGCGATATATCGGTGAAGGTGAAGTTGGTTTTCATTTTTTTGAAGCTCATAGTTCCTCCAAGAAGTTTTATTTGAAGGAATTATGCCTGAAACGCAACTGTTTGTCAAGATATTTATACAATAATATCAATATATTAGCTTTGAATAACTGCTTTTTAACCGGAGAATTATTAGGAGAATATAATTGAAAACTATCGCTAGTTGTGCAAAGGTCTCATTTCTGATAATTTTGAGTAGCTATCCAAATGTCTGCACGTATCAACACTTACTTCCTGAAAGTCTCAATTTCCATATTTCTGATTTTATGCTAGGTTACAACCAATAATCGTTAAATCTTCATCTTCATTTTATTTTATTAAAATAAATATAAAACCGATTTATACAGTCTGTATAAATATTGTTAGCTAGATGGGCAGCGAAATACTACTATTCATAGTAGCGCTGTTCAACAATTCACACAATGAAAGGAGGAAGCATTATGGGCGAAGATAGCAAGTGCCCGGTAACGGGTAGGATGAGCAAACCCATTTCCGGCGGCGGCACGTCGAACCGGGACTGGTGGCCGAACCAGTTAAATCTCAAGATCCTTCACCAACACTCTCAAAAGAGCAATCCGATGGACGAGGCGTTCAACTACGCCAAGGATTTCAAGAAACTCGACCTGGCGGCCATAAAGAAGGACCTCTATGCGCTGATGACCGATTCGCAGGACTGGTGGCCGGCCGACTGGGGTCATTACGGGGGGCTCTTCATCCGCATGGCGTGGCACAGCGCCGGAACCTACCGCATGGGCGACGGCCGCGGGGGTGCCGGCTCCGGCTCCCAGCGCCTGGCGCCCCTCAACAGTTGGCCCGACAATGTGAACCTGGACAAGGCGCGCCGTCTGCTCTGGCCGATCAAGCAGAAATACGGCAAGAAAATCTCCTGGGCCGACCTGATGATCCTTGCCGGTAACTGTGCCTTAGAATCGATGGGGTTTAAGACCTTCGGCTTCGCCGGCGGACGCGAAGACGTCTGGGAGCCTGAGGAGGACATCTACTGGGGCAGCGAGGACAAATGGCTTGGCGACAATCGCTACTCAGGCAAACGGGATCTCGAAAACCCGCTCGCCGCTGTGCAGATGGGCCTGATCTACGTAAACCCGGAGGGCCCCAACGGCAACCCCGATCCGGTCGCCTCCGGCCGTGACGTTCGAGAAACCTTCGCACGTATGGCCATGAACGACGAAGAGACCGTCGCGCTTGTTGCCGGCGGGCACACCTTCGGCAAGTGTCATGGCGCCGGCCCTGCGTCCCATGTTGGGCCTGAGCCCGAGGGCGCCGGCTTAGAAGAGCAAGGCCTCGGCTGGAAGAGCAGCTTCGGCAGCGGCAAAGGCGGCGATACGATCAGCAGCGGTATCGAGGGCGCCTGGAAGCCGAATCCGATCAAATGGGATATGGGTTATCTGAAGGTGCTGTTCAAATACGAGTGGGAACTGGTTAAGAGCCCAGCTGGCGCGAATCAGTGGCTGGCCAAGGACGTGGCCGATGAGGACATGGTGGTTGACGCGCACGACCCGTCGAAGAAGCGTCGCCCAATGATGACCACGGCGGACCTCTCCCTTCGCTTCGACCCGATCTATGAGCCGATCTCGCGGCGCTACCTGGCAAACCCCGAGGCATTCGCGGACGCCTTCGCCCGGGCGTGGTTCAAGCTGACCCATCGAGACATGGGCCCACGCTCGCGCTATCTCGGCTCGGAGGTGCCGCGAGAGGAACTTATCTGGCAAGACCCCATCCCTGCCGTTAATCACAAACTGATCAATAAGCAGGACATCGCCTCCCTCAAGGGCAAGATTCTGGCTTCCGGTCTGTCCGTGTCGGATCTGGTTTCAACCGCCTGGGCGTCGGCATCCACATTTCGTGGCTCCGACATGCGCGGAGGGGCCAACGGCGCCCGCATTTGTCTGGCGCCGCAGAAGGATTGGGAAGTCAATCAGCCTGACCGCCTGACGAAGGTGCTCAAAATCCTGGAACGCATTCAGAAAGCATTTAATAAAGCCCCGACAGGCGGCAAGAAGGTTTCTCTGGCCGATCTGATCGTTCTGGCTGGTTGCGCAGGAGTAGAGCAAGCGGCGAAGAACGCCGGTTACAAAGTGACTGCTCCCTTCGCACCGGGACGCATGGACGCTTCGCAGAAGCAGACCGATGTGGCCTCCTTTGCCGTGCTTGAGCTGAAAGCGGATGGTTTCCGAAACTATAAGAAGACCAAATACGCCGTATCGGTCGAGGAGTTGCTGGTTGACAAAGCGCAATTATTGACCCTGACTGCTCCTGAGATGACGGTGCTTGTCGGCGGCATGCGCGTGCTCAATACCAACTTCGGAGGCTCTCAGTACGGTGTCTTCACCGGGAGGCCAGAGACGCTGACCAACGACTTCTTCGTGAACTTGCTTGACATGGGAACGGAGTGGAAGGCCGTCTCGGATGCCAAGGACTTGTTCGAGGGACGTGATCGCAAGACGGGTAAACTAAAATGGACCGCCACGCGTGTCGATCTGATCTTTGGTTCCAACTCACAGCTTAGGGCCTTGGCGGAAGTCTACGGATGCAAGGACTCCCAGGAGAAGTTCCTGTATGACTTTGTAGCAGTGTGGAACAAAGTCATGAACCTTGACCGTTTCGACCTCGCCAGAGCGTAACATAAACATCTTCGAGGACTTCTGACAGGTTGGCGAAAAAATCAGTCAGCTAACAACCGGTTACAGCGGACGGCGTGTAGCCGCCGCTGAACCGGTACGTTAAACCTTTCAACCAGTAATCCTCAATTCTAATGACTTCCAAATACTGTGGATAAGTAGCAACTGTGTTTCACGTCAAGTAGTATTTTTTAACAGCCTGATTCATTCCAGCAGGTACCATTTTTGATCATTGTATTGAGGATAATCATAAGCTTCCTCATGCAGGCAGTAATGGCAACTTTGTGTTTCTTCCCAGAGCTGATCAACCTGTTATAAAAGGCTTTTATCTTGGGGTTGTGACAAATGCCTGAGATGACACACATGTATAATACAGAACGGATTCTTGCCCTGCCGCCCCAGATGGCACGCCTGCCTTTGTATTTGCCACTATCCCGATTCAGAGGTGCAACCCCAACAAGGGCCGCTATCTGCCTTCGGTTCATTGTTCCAATCTCCGGCAGATCGGCGAGGATGGTCAATGACATAACAGGCCCAACACTGGGAACACTTTGCAGGATCTTGTCCATATGCCGCCAATGCGGGCTTTTTTTGATAAGATTTTCAACCTTACGGTTGATTTTGACAAGTGCCTTCTCCAGCCCTTTAATGCTTTTTTCAACATCTTTTTTTGTCCACTTCGAAGCTGTGGTCAAACGGTTTTTCTCAGCCGTCAACATTATGATGATCTGGCTGCGCCTGGTATTAAAAGCATCCAGCATTTCCGTTTCCTCGGTCTTTAATGGCCTTATCTCCGGCCTCACCGAATCTGCAAATCGTGCAATAACATGGGCGTCAATTTTATCCGTCTTGGCCAGAACACCCATAGCTTTGGCAAAATCTCTCACCTGTCTGGGATTGACACAAACTGCGGGAAGCCTTGCAACAACCAGGGATCTGAGAGCAGCCATTTCCAACCCCCCTGTGGCTTCAAGCACAATTAGCTCCGGCTGTTTTGACTTTACGAAATCCGTCATCAGAGATATGCCGTCTTCCGTATTGGCAAATGTCATAAAATCCACCTGAGGCCTTACACCTACATCAAGTTTCTCCTTCGAAACATCGATACCGATAAAGGTTTTCTCCTCTTTCATATTTTGTTCTCCTTTTCCCTTCCTTGCGAAAGATGCGGGATCTGTTTAGGTCCCTGGCAACTGTTCGGGTTTAATTTGGAGAAGGTCGCAGCGACCCAAGCTACCTAACGGGCTCTGCCCCACGGTGAAAACGGTCTACTGCAACCAACACAACACATATTTATATTATTCTTATTTAACATATGATACTACGTTTTTATGCATCTACTAAACGATTTTGATTATAC
>CAVQCU010000185.1:0-10168 GCA_963710995.1 uncultured delta proteobacterium | reverse complement strand
CCCATTTTGACAGTTAGGAAATCGGGATTTTATTTCTTACTTCCTCGTAAAGATCTTTAAAGTTAAAAATGGTTGTGGTGGTACTTCGACCTTTTTTCCTTTTCACCTAACCTCTTTTATTCTGCGGGCCTTCTGTGCCCAACTTACCTTATACAGGACGAAAAGGGTGGTGGAAGTTGACCAAGCTGAATCGCGCAAGCCTTTTAGCCTACGAAGTAACACGGTCCTTCCTTCCGCCACAACCATGCTTTATTTTTTATGTGTTTATGCACATGCCGCAGCAGCAGGCGCTAAATCTTCAAATTCCCGCTTATCCCGCAGCAAGGCAAAGATTACTTTGATCAGCTTAATAGCCACTGCACAGAGCATCTCTTTGCGCCTGGGCTGTTGACCAACCCTGTTCTTTGTTTCCAATTTCCGAAGGTAGTATTCCTGAAAATAGTTACTCAGAAACACCACTCTCATACTCATAAAGAAAAGATATTTTCGTAAGAGCCATCTTCCCTTCTTGGATATGAACTTCCGACCAATACGCGAACCTGAATCACTCTCCTGGGGATCATATCCGGCGTACTTCACGATCTGACGGGCATTATGAAAATGGGTAGGATCTCCCAGTTCTCCCAAAAACACAGCGGCAGAAAGAGGGCCTACGCCCGGTATGCTCATCAGATAGGATGCTGCGGTTGTCTCCTTAAGCAGGAGCTTCAACTGTTTATCCAGATTATTGAGCAACAGGACTGTCCGTTTCACTTCTTCCAGGCACATTTGAACCCGGTATCGGTCAGCGTTGCCAATCTGTTTTATTCCAATACTTTTTTGAGCAGATTCAATAAGTTTTTCTGCCTTAACGGCAGAGCCCGCT
Organism: uncultured delta proteobacterium; assembly: GCA_963710995.1. Lineage (GTDB taxonomy): Bacteria > Desulfobacterota > Syntrophia > Syntrophales > Smithellaceae > Smithella. Next base: position 9,303 of record CAVQCU010000185.1, on the reverse strand, counting down.
TTCTTTCTTGAACTTTGTGCAATCAAGTCTCGGAGGGTCGATACCTTCATCAACACAACGTCCTGGGGGAAAGGACATTGCTCAAGAATAATCCACAGACTCCGTGATCCCCTTGACCAGAATATCTCATGCACTTCGGGAAAATAATCGTCCAGGGCGGCATGTAATGAGTTTTTTGCACTCACGCTGTATCGGAAAAGTCTCTCCCTGGCTTTCGATAGCATCCGCAACTGCCGCAGCACTCCATCCTTGATGACGGAGTCAATATATTTACCTTCTCGGGTTATATTCGCTATGGTTAACGCATCTCTTTGGTCACTCTTAGCTGATGAACTCTCATCCAACTCCCGGTGATGCTTCAGTGCTGTAGTCCTCACAAAACGAACTTCATAGCCATGCTCTTTTGCAAAATAGGCCAGCTTCCTCCAGTAATGTCCCGTTGGTTCCATCCCGATGAGAACATCCCTCAAATGATGCTTCGCTTTTAGCCCTTCAATCATATCTACAAATTGCTCAAATCCTTCGCGACTGTTATAGAGCTTCGTACAGCTTCCTAAAACGTTGCCTTCCTTGTCCATAAATCCCAACGCATTGAAAGCATTGCCGATGTCAACCCCAACGATGAAAGTTGTTTTCTTAATCCTTTGACGACGTAACGCCTGCTTGTTATAATCATTCTTGGACATGGTCTTTTCTCCTTTCTCCTTTCGTTGTTTTGGCTATTCAACTTTAACAGATCGAAAATACCATGTCCGCTACTATCTTCCTTATAGTAAGCTGTAAGAAACAAATCATCAAACGTAACGAATATGCAAGATTTCAATCCGTAATAAATGCAATTCACGCACGACAAACATTGTCACCACACATCAAATTTTATGCCTAAATAATTTCTTATCAAATGTCGATATATTATGTATAATATCCGGTAATATATTAATTATTGCAGGGTGCCGGACTGGACAAAATTGAGATACTTTCATTACGAAGTTCGGGAAAGGTTAAAAGGCTATGGCAGTAAAACCCAAATCATCTGTTAAACCTAAGACACCAAATAAACATAAAACAGCAGTCAAACAGGGAAAAAAAATGGAAGCACCGATGTATCAATCTGAGGAGAAATACCGGACTATACTTGATGAGATGGCGGATGCATATTTTGAGGTAGATATCGCCGGCAATTACACCTTCGTCAATGATTCATGCTGCCATCAATTAGGATATTCCAAAGAGGAACTGATCGGAACAAGCTTCCGGGGTCAAATGGCTAAAGAAGAATTTGATAAAGTGTATAAAGCTTTCGGTAATATATACATAACCGGTAAGCCCGAAAGGGGCATTTTCTACAAACTTATCCGTAAGGATGGAACAACGGCATTTGCCGAACTCGCAGGTTTTCCTCTGCAAAACCCAAAGGGAAAGGTTATCGGCTTCCGGGGGGTTGGACGAGATATCACTGAACGCAAGCAAATGGAAGAATATTTGCGGCAGTCCGAAGAAAAATATCGAACCATTATTGAAAACATCCAGGACGGTTATTTCGAGGTTGACCTTGCCGGCACTTTAACCTTCTTTAATGAATCACTGTGCGAGATCTATGGATATCCTAAAGAAGAATTGCTAGGTATGAATAACCGGCAGTATACGGACAAAGAAAACGCAAAGAAAGTGTTTGATGCTTTTAATGAAATCTTCAAATCAGGAATAACCGGTAATATATTTGAATATGAGATTATCAGGAAAGATGGAGCTAGAAGGCAGATCGAAGTATCTGCTTCGTTAAAAAAATATTCATCAGGTAAACCGATAGGATTTAGAGGAACTGCACGCGATATCACCGAGCGCAAACGGACGGAAGAAGCACTGCGTCAGAGTGAGTCCAAGTTCCGTAACCTTTACGAGTCTGCCAACGATGCTATTTTTTTGATGGATAAGAACATCTTTGTTGACTGCAACCTAAAGACCCTGGAAATGTTTGGTTGCACCAGGAAACAGATTATCGGGCAGCCCCCTTACCGGTTCTCTCCGAAAGTTCAACCTGATGGAAGAAACTCCATGGAAAAAGCGCTGAAGAAGATAAACGCAGCACTTAAAGGTCAGAAGCAGTTCTTTGAATGGACGCACAGTCGCTACGATGGGACTCCGTTTGATACAGAGGTCAGCCTGAACACTTTCAGCACGGAGGATAAATACTACATTCAGGCTATTGTTCGTGACATCACCGAGCGCAAACGGGCGGAGGAGGCCATTCGTGAAAGTGAGGAGAAATACCGGACCATCCTCAAAGATATGGATGACGTTTACTTTGAAGTAGATATCAGGGGGAATATCACGTTCGTTAATGCTTCTTCCTGTAAAATGAGCGGATACTCTGAGGAGGAACTGCTCGGGATGCCTTTTAAGAAAGTCAGTGCACCCGATGATATTGAAAAGGTCATGGAATATTATGGCGAAATTTTCCTGACAGGCAAAACGGGTAAACCGTTTTTATGGAGTCTAGTGAAAAAGAACGGGGAACAGGAATTTTTTGAAATAGTCACCTCCTTGATCAGGGACAAGCAGGGTAAACCCATAGGATTCCGGGGAATAGGACGAGATGTTACCGAGCGCAGGAAGGCGGAGGCGGAACTTAAGCAGACCCTTGACAGTCTCAGAAAGTCTGTCGGCGCGACCATCCAGGTCATGGTATCCGCTGTAGAGATGAGAGATCCCTATACAGCCGGTCATCAGATCAGAACAGCGGATCTTGCCAGGGCTATTGCCACGGAGATGGGGTTGCCCAAAGAGAAAATTGATGGAATCCGCATGGCAGGTTCTATTCATGACATCGGGAAATTATCGATCCCCGCGGAGATATTGTCCAAGCCTACCAAACTGACAGACATTGAATTTTCTCTGATAAAAGAACACTCCCATAGTGGATACGAGATGCTGAAGGATGTGGAATCCCCCTGGCCGCTGGCACAAATCGTTTATCAGCACCATGAACGGATGGACGGATCCGGCTATCCAAGAAATCTGAAAGGGGTTGAAATTATTATAGAGGCCCGCATTATGGCTGTGGCTGACGTGGTGGAAGCCATGGCCTCCCATCGGCCCTATCGTCCCGGCTTAGGAATAGATGCGGCAATGGCCGAAATCGAAAAGAATAAAGGAACCTATTACGATAATACTGTCGCAAATGCCTGTCTGAGACTATTTCGAGAAAAAGGGTATCAGCTTAAATAAGATGGAGAAACCAATCCCGTAGAAAAAACATGATTACAAATGGTAATCCTCAATTATGAAAACTACCTCTCTGTGAAACTTTGTAGGTGTAAGAAACAATTCTGCCGGTTAGGGAATCGGAATTTTATTTCTTTCTTCCTGTTATCCACAAATCTCCGACGTCACAAAACATACAAGATAACAAGTGATAATAATTAACTTGCTGTTCATTTTTCATTGACACACAAAGTCATTTACCTTACACTTGAAACACGAAGAAGCGAGTTCTTATCAAAGACGCATTTTTACCTATATATTAGGAGATCTTGCATTTGAATAAGAGACATTATTTTTATTCATTACCGGTGATTCTTCTGCTAATCGTCGTTATTACCGGCTGGTTTGCCACGGACTATCTTGGCAATAAAGCACGGCAGGATATTACCTCCGAAAGCCAAGCTTCAATATTAACCCTGTCCACTTATTTATCCTCTACATTCACAACCATTGAAGGGCTCGTTAAAGCCCTGTCCGGATCTCCATCGATCACTCCTGCACTGCTGTCTAAACGTGATCAGGATATCGAACATACCAATAGCGCGTTAGACAGATACAATTCCGCTTTAAATGCTTCCGTGACATACCTGATGGATGCCAATGGCATGACTGTGGCATCCTCCAACCGGAAAGATCCGGACAGCTTTGTTGGAAAATCCTATCGTTTTCGTCCTTACTTTCAGGAAACAGCCAAGGGTCAATCTTATCACTATTTTGCAATGGGCATTTGACCTGCCCCAAATCCTTGTACCACATGTTAAGTTAGGATTCAGGCATTTTTTATTTCTCAATTCAGGTACGCCTCTGGCGCTGGAGAACGATAATTCAAGGAACTATGTGGCCTGAATGTGTTGTATTCCATGCGCCATTTTTCAATTAACGTTTTCGCTTCTTTCAAAGTATAGAATATTTCTCCGTTTAGTAATTCATCTCTGAGCTTGCCGTTGAAACTTTCAATATAGCCGTTTTCCCAAGGACTGCCCGGTTCAATATAAAGGGTCTGAACACCAATGTTTGACAACCATCGACGAACCATCTTTGCCGTAAATTCCGACCCGTTATCCGAGCGAATATACTCCGGCGCTCCATGACGAATGAACATTTCTGTCAGACAATCCAGGACATCATCAGATTTTAAATTCCTTTCCGTAACAATAGCCAAACATTCACGACTGTATTCATCAATAACTGTGAGCATCTTGATTGGTCGACTGTCATGGGTGCGATCGGCAACAAAATCATAAGACCAAACATGGTTACGATGCGTCGGCCGAAGACGAACACAAGAACCATCATTCAACCACAAACGACCACGTTTCGTTTGTCTCTTAGGAACCTTCAGGCCTTCCTCCCGCCAGATCCTTTCCACCCGTTTATGATTAACCCGCCATCCATCCTGTTGTAAAAGAGCTGTTATCCTTCGGTAACCGTAACGGCCATACTTGAGGGCTAGCCCAATAATCTCCGACCTCAAACGCCCCTCATCACATCTGGCTACAGTGGAATGTCTCTGGGTTGACCGGGGTTGATTTATCACCCGACAGACACGCCGTTCGGAAATATGAAGTTTCTCCCTCACATGCTCCACGCAGCGCTTGCGTCTGTCGGGGCTTAATAGTTTCCCTCCAAAGCTTCCTTCAAAATCAGCTTGTCCACGGTTAGTTCTGCTACTGCTTTCTTGAGATGCGAGTTCTCCCTTTCCAAATCCTTAAGGCGCTTTACCTGGACAGTCTTCATACCGCCATATTCTTTACGCCATCTGTAGTATGTTTGTTCTGATATCCCTATCTCCCGGCAAATCTGCCCAACATTTTTGCCCTGTGAAATTTTTACATCCATCTCCCGAAGTAAACCAATAATCTGCTCCATCGTAAATCGCTTTCTGCTCATATCTCTTACCCCCTTTAATATCTTTCTTATTATACCCCAATCCTAACTTAAATATTGGATCGGTTTTCGGGGGGCAGGTCAGGACACTACCCACTTTTCGGAAGGATTGTCAGCTGTAAAGATAGGTGGTAAATACGGTTACATCGATACAACAGGAAAATTTATAATAAAACCACAGTTTGATGATGTAAGAGACTCCAAGGAAGGGTTGTTATGTGTAAAAATAGGTGGTGTTGGTGGTAAATGGGGTTTCATCGATAAAACAGGGGAATATGTTATAAACCCACATTTTGATGAAATAGGGTTCTCCTTTTCTGAAGGTTGGTGTAGTGTAAAAATAGGTGATAAATACGGTTTCATCGACAAAACAGGAATGATTGTTATCCATCCACAGTTTGATTATGTGGGTGATTTTGAGGAAGGTTTGTGTCGTGTAAAAATAGGTGACAAATACGGTTATATCAATAAAACAGGAAAGTGTGTTTGGAGTCCGAAAAATTGATGAATTGAAAAAAATCATATCTCATTCATCTTGTTGGTAAAAATGAAGCATTTACTTTTTCTTGGTTATAATTTCCCTCAAAAATTAATTATTATCTCTTCCAAAAAATCCAAAAGAAGAGCAAAGAATAGTTCACAGCTACGGTGAGGTTTTTAAATATATTTCACCATACGGAACTGAAGTTTCAGCATGGGAAACTATTTTATCATTTTTATAAATTTCGACTTTTAAAGCTCCTTCCCTAGATATCTTTTTAAAATGGCATATCACAACGGCCCCTTTGCCATTGTACTTGGCCGGAACAATTCCTTCAACATCTTTCCGTCCATGTTTTACACCTGTTCCTATTATAGAATAGTAACCTCGAAATGATTGTCCGTTTGTTCCATTAATCTTAATAGTGAGGGTATCATCCATAGAATTCAAAGTTTCACTGCAGCCCAAAATTAAAAAGAAGCATAGTACAAAAAAGAATTTTTTTTGTTTCCGTATAAATTTCATTCTTAATTCTAGTCCTTTGATAGATTCATTTATAAAAAATAAAAGTTATCAAAATGTTTTTATGAATTTAACAAAAATCAGAATTAGCAATAAAATTAAATAAATCCTTAAGCAATAGAGAGCAACTTTTGTCATTTTAGTCATTTGAACGCGGGGCATTTAATTCTCCTTAGATTTTAATACGGGTTTCCACGCCCTTCATGATATCATTGTAACGAATAACACCTAAAATATTATCTTGGCTGTCTACAACTGGTATCATCCGATAATGATATTTAGCGAATATTTCAGCCAAATCTTCCTGAACGTCATCTTCTTCTGCAGTTACCGCAGGCGCCACCATAATATCGCCAAGGGTTAGATGATCGGCCGCAAGAATCAGTTCACGTAAATCAATAACACCGAGTAGGTTTTGACCATTCCCATTCACTATATACAGATATGAAATACTTTCTGGCTCCATACCAGAATGCTTGACTTTTATCAATGCTTCACTAACAGTTGTCTCCTTTGGCATTATCAAGAAATCTGAGGACATCATTCCTTTTGCAGTCGCTTCCCGTTCTGAAAGGATTGCTTTTACACGATTTGCCTGATCAAGGGGTAACAATCCCATTAACTGAGAAGCATTATCATGGGGAAGCACTGAAAACAAGCTGGCTAATTGAGGAATGTTCATTTCGGAAAAGATGTTTCGAGCCCGTTCCTTGCGAAGAGCGGCGATGATCTGGCGTTGTGTCCGAGGCTCCGCTTCTGAGAGAGTCTCAGCAGCCTTCTCTGAATCCAATGCTGAAAATAGTGCATCTTTTTCTTCTTTGCCCAGTTCTTCGAGCATATCAGCCAGGTCCTCACTGGGGAGGTCATGAATATGTTTGCGAGTTACTGACAGAGAAACTTTATCTGTCGAAATGGCATCTTCAACTGACAATGGTTGAACATATTTCCAAGAGATGAAGTCGTCTTTAAGCCAGTTTAGTTTTGCCAATCCCCATCTACGCAGGAAACCATTGAAAGAAATGTCTACATGTATCAATAATAGTCGTCCTTTTGCTTCGAGGAGATGAACGTCATTGACTACTTCGACCCGTCTGTCATCCATGTCTACAATCGTACGACCCATAAGATGTTTATCCAAGAGGATCCAACCTGGTTGATCTACAAAAGGAGGATATTCGTTTCCTTCTTCACAAGATTTAACAAATATTGCATCATCTTCTATCCTGAGAACTTTATTCCAAGGAATGAATGTGGTTGGTTTACCCCACCCGTGTTCCATGTAAATACCGACAACTTCAGGGTATGGCTCGGCTACAGCAAAAACGAGATCAGTAAGTTTACCGATTCTGTCCCTAATCTTTCCTATACAAATAGGTTTCTTTAAGAGTTCTGAAAAATAAATGAACTGATAACTGCCTATTCCATGGGGCAGATCTGATACTTTTATTTTTTCATTTATCGCTACCATGGCATACTCCTTTTATGGTTATTTAAAAAGATCCGGGAAAAGGGTGCTAATACCCATGAGAGATGACATGACCACGACAAAAAGAACGATCGACCAATTAACAACGTTTTGCCAATAAGTATTGACATGCTCACCCATGAGAGATTTATCATTAAGCAGCAAAAGCAAAAATATAAGTGCTGCCGGAAGTAAAGTTACTGCAACAACCTGCACAAACATAGTAATAGTGATTAAAGGAGCACCAGGAATCAAAACAACGACTCCCGAAGTGATTAGCATAATAAGGTAAATCGAATAAAACCAAGGTGCTTCCTTAACTTTTTTATTCAGAGAATGAGCCCAGCCGAAGATTTCTCCTACTGCCCACGAGGTAGACAATGAAATGCAGATGGCACCTAAGAATCCTGCATCAAAAAGGCCAATGGCGAAGAGTTTCCGTGCCAAATTACCTTGCCCTACTGGCAGAAAAGGCACAATGGCTTCAGCTGTCTGAGCAGCATCCTCAATAGCAATCGGAGGTTTTTGGAAATAAAAAACCGCGGCAGTTGCAATGATAATGAAAACAGCAACAACACATGTTGAAAGTGATCCTACGAAAGTCTCCAATTTGCCATACTTAATGTCATGAATATCTAAGCCTTTTTCGACTACTGCGCTCTGCTGAAAAAAAAGCATCCAAGGAGCAATGGTTGTTCCTATGTTGGCCAAAATAATAAAAATAAGGGCTGAGTTGAAACTACCAAAATCAGGATTGTAAAATCCCCTAAATACCGCATTCCAAGTAGGAGCGTTTGGTGTTTCCATGGCCCACAAGGCAGCAGGGATATAAACGAGATTAAAACAGCAAAAGAAAAGAGTTAACTTTTCAAAAGTCCAATATTTCCCTGAAATGATAACTGCGAAAAGAATTGCTGTAACCGTAATAACAGTCAACCACGGAGGGACTCCGAAAAGACTCATTGCCGCCGTCATGCCAATATATTCAGTTACCAGAGTTAGCCAATTGGTGATAGTAAGATCTATTAGAGAAAACCAACCCCAGAAAGGGCCAAATCCGTCAAAGATTGCCTCTGCATGCCCACGTTTAGTAACAGCACCAAGACGGACTGTCATTTCTTGAACATAATAGGCCATTGGAAGAAGTATGATAAACATCCACAGTAGGGAAAATCCATACTTGGAGCCAGTCACGGCATAGGTAGAGATTCCCCCTGCATCATTATCAGCAACCATGACTATAATACCTGGGCCAAGCACTGACAGAAATATAATTAACTGCCGGCGAAATCGATTTAAATTGTGAATACTTTTGCTTATCCAGTACATAAGATAACAACCATCGAAAATAAAATAATCTTTATACAAAACTTCAAAATCAAAAGATTAAGATAGCTTGGTTAATCAAAATATTAGAGTTAGATGTATGAGCAGGGCAGTAATTTCCGATCAACACAAATATACCGGAAATCTGCAAGAAGAAAGGCTAAAACCGAAGCGTCATATATTCTTCCGGAATAATTGGTTTGTTTTCTTTTTTGACCGAGAACCACGACCAGGTAATTAACATTACTCTAAAACCAGGAGGCTCCATAAATTTTATTTTGCTCCGAAAAAAGAATTTAAAATTATAATTAACCTTTTCGATGCTCCTATATAGTATAAAAAATATGGCGTCAAGGAG
>CAVQCU010000184.1:0-3399 GCA_963710995.1 uncultured delta proteobacterium | reverse complement strand
AATGATTGCTTAGAGTTTATCGCCGTCTAAATATTCAATAACCAGGAAATCGTTTTCGCTTTTACCCACGGTAATTTTTTTCAATCCACGATAAACACCAATGCCGAAATCAGTATGGACGACAAAATCACTTTCTTTTAAATCACCAAAGGACTTAAGAAAATAACCTTCCCGCACAGGCCTTAAGCAGCGGCGGGGCGCTTTTTTGACAAATATTTCTTCTTCGCTTAAAAAAACCAGCTTCATTGCCGGGATAATAAAACTGGTAGAAATTTTTCCTTCCCATAAAACAAGCTGAGGGTTCCCTTCCCACTGGCTGATACTATCGATGACTGAATCTTGCGGAGATAAAATCCGTCCTGATAAATCATAGGATAAAAGAAGATGATTCATCCTGTGCAGGGCTTCCGCATTCGGACAAAAGAAAAAAATCAACATGCCTTCGGATAGCCACGATTTAATCTTTTCCGCGGTCCACCGTAAATATGCGTCTTCCTTAATCTCACCGGCAAGAGGCTCTCCCGCGCAAAGATATTGGTAAGTTTCAAAAGCAACCGTCATTGCCGCATCATCTCTTGCCTGATCCAAGTTGAGGCCTTCCAGAGAAACTTGCCCGAACCTGCCCATGCCAGTTAAGATACTGGCTGGATCGATATAAGCGTTTTCTTTTTCCAGATAAAATTTGCCGCTGTTTTTAGTTTTAAACAATAACTTGTCGATACTAAGTTCCGCGTTCTGAATTGCCTGTTTTATGGCCAGCGGATTATCCAAAATCACCAAAGTATTCGGCGACAAATAATCAAAAAGGCTGGACAACTTATTGCGTGAAAATCCGTTATCATTATCGTAAGCTTCATAAAATAGCGGTAAAAATATCGGGTTGATGGAATTGGCCAGATCGTTCTGCAAAGTATCTACCAAGCTGTTACGAATCTCGCGGGAAAGGGAAAGATCGCCGGCCCGCCGTCTGATATTGCGAACAGCCAGCTCCAGTGATTGTGGATTGATCAGAACCTCACTGGCCGGCGGCACAATGAAAGCATCCACTGGACTTATCGAACGCTGGGAGGAACCATCAAAGGAACGGATAGCCTCAATATCATCGCCCAACATTTCCATACGCAGCGGGTTTTTTTCAGTGGGAGGAAAGATATCAACAATGTTGCCCCGGATACTGAATTCCCCTTTTTCTTCCACCAGACCGACTCTTTTGTAACCTCCGGACATCAAGCGCGTACAAAAGTCGTCCCTGTTTAGTGTGTCGCCCACAGAAATTATTTGCAGATATTGATTGAATTGGGCAACAGGCATCACTTTCTGCATCAAAGCGATCACGGAAGTAACCACTATGGTTTGAGTATTTGTTTGCAGATTGGTAAGCGCTTCCAGACGGGTTAATTCTTCCTCCTTCTGGAGAGCAAACATGTCAATGGTCAGAAAATCAAGCGACGGGTAATAAAATACGAACTCTTCCCCTAGAAACAAGGCCAGATTGCGCGCAAACGCCGCCGCTTCTTTTTCTTCTGGACAAACAATCAGCAGGGGTTTATCCAGATGGGAAAAAAGAAGAGAAGTAATGAAAGGACGGGCCGCGCCATTGAGTCCGCTAACATCAACTTTTGGAATGCCCTGATTAATTTGCCGGAGGAGATTCCGGAGAGGCTCAACATCTTCCACGTTTTTTTTTGTGATAATTTTTCGCAATGATAATAATCCAAACTTTCTTTGTAATAAAATCAACCAACACCAATACCCATTCTAAATCAAAGATAGCGCTTTGATTTAGAATGGGTAATTTTGAATGTTTTTCTAATCTTCTTTTGCCGATAATTCAATTAAAAACTTCTCTCCTTAAATTACTGTTAAAATTCAATGCCTTTTCCTGTTCAAATGAATATTGGCTCCATATCCAACCAGTTATTTCATTAAGTAATTATGCCTTATATATTGACAACCGCTTCGTCTTTGATAAAGTGTCACACATAACTTAGATGGAGATTAGACATGATTTCTGTGGAAAAGGCTTTAAAGACAATTCTCGTGAATTTTCGACCGCTTGGTCTGGAAAAAATAAATATTCTGGAAGCGCGAAAACGAGTAATCGGCGAAGATATTTTCGCTCCGCACAACATCCCTTCCGCCGACAATTCGGCTATGGATGGCTATGCCCTGCGCCACATCGACACTAAAGGCGCGACTAAAGATAAACCTCTCCAGCTCAAAATTATCGAAGATATACCGGCAGGCAAAGTTGCCCTGAAAAAAATAAAAAAGGGAGAAGCCGCCCGCATAATGACCGGTGCGGTTATTCCTGAAGGTACCGATTCGGTTATCCGTCAGGAAGATACAAAGAAAAACGGTAAAACGGTCATCATTTATAGTTCAATAAAAAAAGGTCTCAATATTCGTTTTGCTAGTGAAGATGTGCAAAAAGGAGAGCTTGTTGTTAAAAAAGGTAGCGCTCTCCGTCCAGCGGATATCGGTATGTTGGCCGCGTTAGGGAAGGCATTTATCAATGTTTATCAAAAACCGCGTGTAGCAATTATGTCCACCGGCGATGAACTTATCGATATAGAAACCGATCCTCCGTTGGGCAAAATTATCAACAGCAACAGTTATTCCCTGGCGGCGCAGGTGCTGGAATGCGGGGGAATACCGATCATACTGGGAATTTCCAAAGATAAAAAAATTGATCTGCAGAAAAAATTTAAAACCGCTCTGCATGCCGATGTGATTATTTCCTCCGGCGGCGTTTCCGTTGGCGATTTTGATTTTGTTAAAGATGTCATGTGCGAAATCGGCAATGCCATGCATTTCTGGCAAGTGGCCATGCGGCCGGGAAAACCGCTGGCTTTCGGCGCCATCGAAAGCGTTCCTTTTTTTGGCCTGCCGGGCAATCCCGTATCCGCTATGGTTTCTTTTGAACAATTCGTGCGCCCCTCCCTTTTAAAAATACAGGGCCATAAAAAAATATTCCGCCAGACGGCAAAAGCCATCTGCGCTCAGGAAGTTCAGAAAAGCGCGGGCTTCAAGCATTTTATTCGCGCTGTAGTTAAAAAGGAAAAGGATCAATATATTGCCAGTGTCACCGGCGATCAAGGCTCTGGCATTTTAAAATCAATGGTCATAGCCAACGCCTTAATCGTCATGGGAAAAAATGAAACCCGAATCAAAAAGGGCACGCAGGTAACGGTTCAATTACTGGACGACTCTTTATCTCAAACGGAGTCCTTTCACTTATAGAAAATCCTTCTTGGAATCGAGAACCTATTGATACATGTTGACACAGGGGCAATTTAAAAGTTAGTTTGTTACTAGATTTTCCAATGGAAGTGCCAAGGTCACTGGTGGGCCTCCCGGACTTCAAATCCGGTGTGGGGCGCTAAAACCGTCCCGGGT
>CAVQCU010000183.1:0-12059 GCA_963710995.1 uncultured delta proteobacterium | reverse complement strand
CCTAATAATAAGTTTGAACTGGACTTGCCGGACTAATATTAATTATTCTGTTATACTTAATATTAGCTAAATAATTTCTTACTTCCTTATTTATTGTGACCGTTATGTCCTCCGGGGCTAGTATATTGAAGCACCGGTCTTTGGTATGAAGTCCTTGGGTCTGAATTCGATCATTTTTATTGCATTCAAGGAACATTGGGACTGGCACAATCCGCACCCCATACACTTTTCGGTATGGATAACGGCAGTACTCCCTTCACCATCCTCCCATCCTATAGCACCGAAGTTACAACGGCCATGACAAGAACCGCAGCCGTTACATTCTACTTTATCAATATCGGCACGGAACCGGGAAGGATCATGGAATGATGTCAGACCCTGCATGATTAATGACAGTCCCATGCAGCAGCAAGGACAGCAATTGCATAAAAGCGGACCCGGATCATCTTGAGAATTTGCGCCAGTTAAATGCACGAGGCCTTCCTCTTCGCACTTACTGAAAATCTCTAAAGCCTCTTGTGAATCTATTTTTCTACCGGTTCCCCTTTCAATATTATAGTCGGCAGACTTATTCAAGACGATGCATGCCTCCAGAAGGTGGTTGCACTTTTTAGCCTTAATACGGCATGTGCAGGGAAGAACCGCTAGGCTTCTTGCATTATTGACTATTTCCTTGATGCTGTCAAAATGCATAACTTGCGACCTCGGTTCAACCCATATATTGGCTGCTATAATTCTGGTCGGAGGCTTACTGCCCTTGAGAACTGTCTCCATTTCCCGTGACATCTCTAAAAATTCTGTCTCAACCCATTGCTGCCATAGATCCAGAAATTCTTTGGGTGCCTTTTTCCATTGCACACTAGTATCGTGTAAATGGATGACCTCTTTCACAGTTCGATATGTTGGTGGAGAAGTCCTTCCGGAAACTAATACAATACCCTTCAGGTAAAGTTCGTGAAGCCTGTTCTCCAGTATTTCAGTAGTAAGATGAAGTTTGTCTGTCAGTGTGGGGATGTCGGCGGGTAACATAAGTAGTATCTGTATATCGGTCTCATCCGCAAGAATTTGCAATAACCTGGGTAGGATGTTAGATTTTGGGGCGTGCAAGCGTACTGCCATCTCTACATAAAGGTTCTGGTTCATGGATATTCTCCTTACTACGTATTAAGGGTATCAATTTTCATTAATCATCTCATCTTCTTTATTGCCCGCTCCATAAGATCTCACCTGGTTACTGCAGTACTCAGCGGGGAGTCTAACAATCCGTGACGACCTATAATGCCCCCTTGACATACTCTCAGAATATATACCACATTTAGAGTTGGAGTTCTGCCATTTTATGGGCTAATATTAACTTTTCAAACAAAGTTAATATTAGCTGAATAATTTCTTTCTTGCTTCCTGTAGTCTGCAAATATCCAACCCCGACAAAAATACAACATTTCAATCGAAAATAAACACAATTCGCACCCTACTTTTTGTGGTCAAAATTTCCTTGACATAAGAGACCGCGTTCCTTACACTTCCCCCACAAAAAATAAGTTCATATTCATAGCATCCTAAAAAAAGTCGAGATTCCAATCATTCCGCAAAATAGGAGAAAGAACCTTGAGTAATCAGTATGAACGTTTCATCGTACGGAAACCCACGTTGGTCAACGAGCTGCCGGATCATGACTTTAGCCAGGCTATCCCTTATCCCGTTCTCATGGGTAAGGAACTGGTTCCCGAAGCCAAGGCGTGGGCACTTTACCTGTTCATCAAGGAGATTACCCAGGAACTCAAAGATATGGCCATCGGGACGGACCGAGCGACGCCGCACAAGCACGCCTTTGATGAAATGTATTTGATGATCGGCGAAGAGAAGGCTATCACCTTTGAAGTCATGATGGGAAATGAAACCTACCGGGTCGAGACACCTGCGGCCGTTTATATACCCAAAGGCACACCCCACGCCATCCGTCCCGTCGATGCGACGGTGGGAAAATCAGGTGGGATAATTCCCGTTTGCCTGAACGGAGAATACATCACTCTGCCCGTTGACGACTCAGGATAATATTAACTTTGGCATCTAAGTTAGGATTGGACTAAACGGGCTGATATTAACTTTCATGTCAAACTTAATGTTATACCAATTCGCTGTCATAAGCTAAGCAATAGCCCAATGGAACCCTACGATGCTTTGAATCGTTTCGACACTTTCCATAATCGTCTTTAGAATAGACTCCAAAGCTTGTTCTAGTGCTTCCATGCTGGACCATATGCAGTTTCTCATATAGTTTTCCCGAATATATTCCCAGAGGTGTTCTACAGGATTTAATTCTGGAGAATACGGCGGCTGGTAGATGATACGAATGTTCTCAAACCCATCAATGTCACTGGTACGGTGCCATGCCGCCTGATCCATGACCATAATGACCCGGTAGTTTTTGAAATGTTCAGAGCATTCCTGGAGAAAGATTTTCATTGCATTGGTATCTGCATAGGGAAGGATAAGAGAACAAGAATGACCGTCGTGAGGGTATACGGCGCTGAATACATGAGTATACTCTCTGACAATATGGGTAGGCACAAGGGGTCGGATTCCTTTTGGTGCCCAACAGTGAGCGGGGTCAGATATCCTTCCGAACCAACCTTCGTCCTGAAAGAGTAGTTTTATTGGTCGGTGTCTTCTTTGCCGAAGTCTCTTGCGGCGCCTGCCACCAACTCCGGGAGTTTTTTTTAAATTCTACCTGCTTTTCTTTATCTGCCTTAGGATGTTGAGGCCGAGGCATTACCTTTCGCCATCCATGCTGATGAAGAACGTCGTAGATGTAGTCTTCCGATACTGCCTTCCTTGTTTTTCCCTCTATATGAACCCTTATTGCGTAGGCAGTAAGAATCCTTCCCTCCTCAGCCTTCGACCGAATCTGTTCTAGCAAATCCTTCTCTTCATCAAGACTAAGAAGTCCGAACCGTCATCCCCCACGGCCTTGCAAGAATATCCTGTCGGGGCAATTATGATTATACTGGTATACCCATCGGTGGATAGTTCCCTTCGCAATGCCTACATAGTCTCCAACAACCTCTGATCTTAATCCTTTGCTGGTAAGAAAGATGGACTGCCATCGCTGGAATTGTTCCCGATCAGCCGAGGCTTTCATCTGTTTCTTTAACCCCTCCTCGTCGAGATGATTCATTAACTTTGTCGGTCGCATCGATCCCTCCTTCGTTGAAATGTTTGAAGGAGTATATCATATTAGTTTATTGTCTGATAGCGAATTGGTATAAGTTAAATAATTCATTACTTCCTGTAAGTGAGCATTTAAGATTTTTAACGGATATACTTTCTTTCAATCTGTAATAATTAAAAATGGCTGAATTCTAACTTTACATATGGTACAAGTATCAAAGGCAGGTCAATCTAGTCCATATGAATTGATTCATACTCATCGAACCTTTCAGGTTTGCCGTAAAAAGAAATACCAAAGTGAAATAATTTCTTATCTGGAGTATCTATATCATGCCATCTTTTATTTAGCTCATCATAAGAAAGAAATGTTCTGTATTGACATGCCGGATCTTCAAAATGAATATATTTGCTATCGTAACCGATAGGAACTACCCAGTGCCCATCATTCCAATCATCTTCCCATTTTGCCTTTTTATTATCGCGGTAAGCCTGGATAGCTAACATACAAGGAATATTTTTATCAATACAAGCCTTAATATCGTCAATAACCATATTTTCCTGCATCTTGTATTTTAGCTTATATTTCTTAGCTACTTTAATTATTCCTTTTATTAATGTTCCTTCTTTTTTAGATGTACCTGCTATCTTCATTATTTCACTTTCTCTAACATTATAACCAAAGAAGGTTAAAACTGTTTCTAAGCATGAAGCTCCACAACTATATGAGTATGGTTGCCTCTTAAATGGATACATCATTTCATGGCGTAGATTTTTAATATTTTTAGTTTGCATAATCTTAAATACTCATCCCTGTTACTTTATAAATTAAGTCTATCATTTTACAGTAAAAATGTAACATACTCGCTCAACGGTTTTCAATCATTGTCCCGAAATGACAAAGCTTACCTGGTAATTAACCAAGACTCTCTAGTTTATTTTTATTGACAACTTCCTATAATGTTGTTTTTCTAATCCAACAGTCCTATAAAACATTTCACTCGGTAATAATCAAAATCTTGCTGAATCCTAACTTAACATGTGGTACAAGTATTTGGGGAAGGTCATGTCATGATACAGGAGTTTATGAATATTTCAACCGTTTCAAATGGCTTATTCCCCGACGGCTTCACGCTGATGCTGATGGGACATATAGCATTTGGCCGGAACCAGCTTGTGCCAATCGGCAAAATTCATTATTTCTTTCACTGGCTTTATGGCAGATATGAACCGCAGATTTTGAGGTTTACGGACTGGGTTTTATGCAAAAAGTTCATTACGGATGCGGCAATTGGCCGGGCCTTCTGCACAGGTTGCGCCAAGTTAGGCCATTACTTGCCTCACGGTATTGTGGTGACAACTCAATCGGCCACTAATCTTATCCGCTACATCGATAGCCTCAAAAGCCAGGATAATTCACCCAGACTGGCCGTGGGGCCTTGTGTTTGTCAAAAAGCGCTGAATCGTTGGCAGGAGCCATCCTGTAAGGATATTGTTGTTCTCTACGGGGCCGATATTTACCTCAGCCTTAATATGGGATACAAAATTATCGACGCCGATGAAGCGGTGGCCATTCTCGAACGGTGTCGGGATGCCGGCCTGGTCCATTGCTTGGACTTCTGTATGCAGTCAGGCCAATGGCATTTCGTGATCTGCAGCTGCGATCGAGACATCTGTCTTCTGGTGCGCACTTTCCTAGTCACGGGGAAAATGATCTATGCCGGTCCGCTAATCGTCAAACAGGAAAAGGAGCATTGCCTAGGCCCCGAAGCCTGCGGCCAATGTGTCAATATCTGCATGTTCGGTGCAAATTCGATCCGGGGTCAGGTCATCCATGTGGACGGTCGAAAGTGTTACGGCTGCGGACAGTGCGTGCAAGTCTGCCGGGGCAAGACCCGTGAGCTAGTCAGACGGGTTAGGTATGGACATGACAAAATTATTCCCGCGCAGATGTTGTTGACGGGAATGGCGATCGGGAACGAGAAGCAAGCCGGACGATAACACGGTAAGGTTATTCACGGCTGCGGCTGAGCTCCAACTTTATGCTTGATTTCAAATTGTAATTCTCAACATTGTGTTGGATCTTGTATGCTTGACTTGTAGGTGAACTCAATAATTCCGCCGATTCGGAAATCGGATTTTTATTTCCTTCTTCCTGTAATGTTGTTTTTCTTATTTTCCTAATTCATACAATTTTTCAATTGAAAATAAAAAATGGCTGAATTCTAACTTAACATGTGGTACAAGTATTTGGGGCAGGTCACTATAAATTTTATCATGATACCTATATCATCAGAAAAAGCAAAGTTCGGATATTAATTGTTCGGAAGGATAAATGATGAAAAATATTAGTTCGGTTATTTTTTTATCGTTTCTGATTCCCTTTCTACTTGCAAACCCTATTATTGGTTCTTCAGATTGGGTGGAATTTTATACGGATAAGATGGGAAATGTTACTTCATATAAGAAGGTAACTGCTGAAAACCGTCAGGAGAAATATGTAGTTAAAGAGGTTTTTTCTGATAAAGGTAGAAAAGCATATATTCAAGACAGGATAGAAAAAAAACTCTCAATTGAAGGATATGACAAACTATCTAACATACAGTCTTTGAGTGAAATAGACTGTATGGAAAAGAGGATTATGACCATATCTGTTTTCTATTTTGATACAGATAGTAAAAAATTGGATTCTTATTTCGTTGATAAACCAAAATGGGTAAAGATACGTAATAATTCATTTTTTGATATTTTACAAAAACAAGTCTGCAAATAACCTCTAACAAAATGAAAGGAATAGATATGAAAAAGATTGGTTTAGATTGATGGGATAAATTATCATGAGTTTTTTTTCTTACATCAATTTAAGGTGTAACGCTACTGCACTGTTTCTTTAAATGCTCTTGCTGGTTTAAACCTTGGCATAAATTTAGCAGCTATTTTGACAGCCTCACCCGTCTTTGGATTTCTTCCTATTCGTGCTTTTCGTTTGACAATACTAAAAGTACCAAAGCCAGATAGATAAATCTTGTCCCGCTTTTTTAAAGTCTTCTTTATAGTGCCAAGAAAAATCTCTATTGCCTCTGCTGCCTCTTTCTTTGTACGTGTAGCCTTTGCCACCTCATTAACTAAATCTGCTTTTTTCATAAATCACCTCCGTAATTTTTAAGTTTAATAATTTACTTTCCCTCCAACAGTCTTCTTTTTTCATCCAACTGAACTGAAGCATACCGTTGAACACTTTCCCTTGACCTTCCCCAGATACTTGTACCACATGTTAAGTTAGAATTCTGCCGTTTTTTATTTCTCAATTCAGGTACGCCTCTGGCACTGGAGGACGGTAATTCAAAGAACTGTGCGGCCTGAACGTGTTGTATTCCATGCGCCATTCTTCAATTAACGTTTTCGCTTCTTTCAAGGTATAGAATATTTCTCCCGGTTGATCCATAATTTAGATTGACTTTAGATTGTTAACTAATTAAGAAGTAAAACATTCTTTCATAATTCTATAAACCCGTATCTGTTCACTTATTGGAGGATATTATCTATGCAACGTTCCAAGTGTCAGTTTCAGGACATAGACGGAGTCAGGCTCTGTAATGAATGTGGTTTTAAGTATCCAATTCCATGCCCGAAGTGTAACAAAGCAAATCCAGCCGGCAGTAAATTCTGCAACGAGTGCGGTTACAACTTTGGGAAAACATCTGCGATAACTCCCCAGCCCATTGAAACTCTATCTAAGCCAACTATTAATGCATTAAATAATCTGAATGCTTCCAAAAATAAAATAGAATCCAAAAGCATAGAGGCCCCTTCCTCATCTAATATGATCGGCCAAATTCTGGTTAAGAAAAAAGTGATCACGGAATTCGATTTGAGCGCGGCCATGAAAATGAAAAAACTGGAACCGAACAAGTATCTTGGACAAATCCTGTGTGAAATGGGTTTCCCTCAATCCAAGATCATGAAAGCGATTTACTATAACAACAAAAGAAAAAAACTCGGAGAAATTCTTGTAGAACTGGATATTATAACAGCAACTCAGCTACACGATCTCCTCTCGTACCAGACGCATCAAAAACAATTAGGGAATACACATCATCTGGGAAGCATACTGGCCTATAAAGGAATTATCAGCGATGAAAATTATCTCACAGCGCTTTCTGTGCACTTCAGCATGCCCCTAGTTTCACTGAAAAGTTTTAAGGTGTCCCCAGAACTGCAAAAAGCAGTAGGTGAAAAGTATGCATGGAGAGAACGCATTGTCGTTTTGAAAAACGATGACAGGGAAGTGACCGTGGCTATAGCAGACCCCCATCTATCCGTTTTCGAGAATCTTGAGAAATTAATACCTAAAGGCAAATACCTCACGTTTTGCCTTGCAAGGTCCTCGGAAATAGAAGCCTGCCTTGATAAAAAATACCCCCCTTACGGATGAGTGCCCTCTCCCTCGGTAACATTTCTTAATAAGGCAACTGGTGATGGTATATGCATTACCAAGAGAAACAAAGCATAGCTGTCAAAATATTAAGATGCTCTCTTACAGCTTACAATAAGGAAGATAGTAGCGGACATGGTATTTTCGATCTGTTAAAGTTGAATAGCCAAAACAACGAAAGGAGAAAGGAGAAAAGACCATGTCCAAGAATGATTATAACAAGCAGGCGTTACGTCGTCAAAGGATTAAGCAAACAACTTTCATCGTTGGGGTTGACATCGGCAATGCTTTCAATGCGTTGGGATTTATGGACAAGGAAGGCAACGTTTTAGGAAGCTGTACGAAGCTCTATAACAGTCGCGAAGGATTTGAGCAGTTTGTAGATATGATTGAAGGGCTAAAAGGTGTTTCTGAACACCTATGTAATAAATTTCATGGTAAAATAATTGCAGAACATAAGAATTGGTTTGGAGCGGGGAATACACGTATACTATACAAAATAGGCTGATAATTATGCATTAATCTCCCCCAAGAAAAAAAAGTTCACCTCTTAAAACTGTTTTTACATTTTTTTCAAACATTACCATTTAAAATATTGTATTGAATCTCTTGATTGTAGAAACAACATTACAAGGAAGGAAGACCTTTTAGGCAAGTATGCTTAAACCGGATTAAGACTCGTTAGACTTTATATCCGCGCGATGTAATCTTCTTATCTGCGAGATGTAGAACTTTATTCTCTGGATCACTTCGCTGGGTGTATCGACGAATTCCACACCTGCCTCATAAGACTTATCCTCAATGATGACTTTGAGCCATTTTACTTTTCCGAGGGTGGTCATCTGTTTTTCCAGAGTATTTAATTTGAAATCTATCTTGAGGAGGGTATCGACAGGCAAAAGAATATTGGTCTGTATTTTAGCACCGGACACGGAGATGTCCTTGCTGTTGTTATAGGGAATTTTTCCTTTAGGAAGATCTTTTCTGTTGGAGATGACAGTTATTGTAATCTCATTAATCTCCTTCAGTCGTTCCGATTTCCTTTTTTCATCCATAACGATTCATCCCTTTTTTTTATTGAAGAAAGATTGTTTAACAATTACCATTTGTAACCTAGCATAGAATTGAAAAATTAAAAATAAGGATTACAGGAAGAAGGAAATAAAAATCCGATTTCTGGATCGGCAAAATTGTTTCTTTCGCTACAAAGTTTCAGTAGTGGGTAGTTGTCTGAATTGGAAAAGATTATTATGCACGGGCAATGGCATTTTGCTTAATAAATTCCTTGAGCTTTTTCCGGTCTAAAATACCTATCCATTGAAACTCAACACTTCTTATTCGGAGCTGTTCTTTTTTATCATTGGAATCGGAAAGAAGACTGTCCGATTTGGTAACGAAACCTACGCGTTCAAGACAGAGAATATCTTTAAAATGAAGGCTTCGAAGGCCTGATGCTTCCAAATTTTTCCTGGAACCGTTATAGATAAAAGCGCAACCGCCCTCACTAATATTCAGCATCTGCACTTTTCTATATGCAGCAGCATGGGGTTCTATTAGCACCAATACCCCTTTATCAACAGAAAAACGGCGATGCAGCCGATGCCTAAATAACCTTTTCAGTATTTTTAAAAGTTTTATTAGCTACATCATAACATTCTGTGTGGTAGACTATGTTAATTAATGTGTATTTTATTATTTGCCAGACTGAGACCATCAAAATGCCATGATGATGAAGAATCGCCTTCTGAATTGCAAGTGGCAACGCAGTTTTGAAATTCCACTTCACACATTCTCTTATCTGTATTTATATTAAAACAGACTTCCCGCTTGCTGGTGCAAGAACTAATGCATTTTTGTTTACTTGTTTGTTCCGCGATAGAAATATTAGAAAAAGAGATGATTAAAAAACACAAGACGATGACAAAACATGAAATAAGGGGAAATATTCTCCACTGTTTCATAACGTCACCTCCTTCAATTTAAATGACCAACCTGTCTGTAACTTACTACTTGAAAGAAAGTATGTCCACCAAAATTGATGGATGCTCATTTACAGGAAGTAAGTCTCTGACCATCTCGACATTTAATAATCCTTTAACTTTTCTTTAACCTTCAAATATACTATTGATGTAAATAACTGAAAATGTTATCTATTTAAAAATAGCGGGTGGGTTCGATTCCCATGCACTTCCGCCAACTATAATAAGTATTTTCAGCTAGTTAGATATTTCACACATCCCTTTATTGCGTCACCAAACCGTCACCAACAAGCCTTACGAATAAAAAAAGACACTCATCTTTTTGGGGGAAAATATATCTTCGGTTTAGTCCATCAAACTTGCCTCTTCACTTCCAGAAAAACAACCCTTTTGCTTTTTGGGGGAGGGTTTAAAAATGACTAATACCGCGTCTTTTAAACTACCACAGACCGGCAAACTATTGCTGGATGAAGCACCTCTCGTAATTTTACCTTCACTTGCCACGGCGGTAGGCTTAGAGTCTGCCGTTGTTCTGCAGCAACTTCATTTTTTAATCCGAATAAAACTGGAGCGCCATAGAGAACACCCTAGGGAAAGTGAAAGGGATATCCATGACGGTCGCATTTGGGTTTGGAACACTTACCAGAAGTGGAAAGAGAACTATTTCAGTTTCCTGTCAGTTCGCAGCTTGCAACGTATTTTCCTGAACCTCGAAAAAAGAAGATTGATCATAGCCGGTAACTATAACGAGCATAATCTGAATAAAACGAAATGGTACAGCATTAATTATGATCACCCACTTATAAATGCCATTGCAACAGACAGAAACGACGGCATCTCATAAGAAGAATAATAAGTACGATTCTTCAGCCGTAAATATCGATCAACGCAAAACGGTTGTCGATGGTGCCAAATTGGCATCCTTCGACATGCCAGATTGGCACAATCGATAGTGCCAATTTGGCACTATCTTATACAAAGAATACAACAAAGACTTCTACAAAGACTACAACAACAACCGAAGACGAGTTGTCGTTGACTGAATTTTCTAAAAAAGAAAATATTAAAGTCACCGCAAGCGATGCTTTTCCAATTCCCGCAACTGCCGCTGAAGCGGATGAAATTATCAAGAAAGTTTTGAAAATTGTTTATCCGAACAACGCGGGCATAAAAAATAAAAGCAAGCTCGTTCATGTCATGAAGAAAAAATTAATGAATGGGCGACTGGAAATACCCGCAGGCTGGCAGGATTTACAAAAAAAGAGAAAAGAAACAACCGATCACGATCAGGAATCCCCCAAAATTGCAGATGTAAGATTTCAAAAAGCGAAAGAAGCATTTGCCGAGCTTCCCGGAAATGAACAAAATAAATATCTTGATGCGGCCAGGAAAACTGCCAAAGGCATTGCCTTGCAAGATTCAACAGCTTTGTGTGTTGCAATCCAACTCTTTTCAGAAACAGTGATCGTTCCATGCAGTGATTCGAGACCGCCATGAAATAAGCTTTTATGAAAATCCCCAATAGTTGATCATAAAAATTAAAAATGAAGATAAAATATCCGGCTCGATAGATACGATCAAAGAATTTACCCAGGCGATCACATAATGTTTTTAAAAAATAATAAATTAATCGGTGTGAAGTGGCCAAACCGGAACAATTAATTCTATCGATGAAAACGGAATAAATATTTCCAAAGTTGAAAAAGATATTGCTGATTCCATTCAGAGTAAAGATTTATCCCGGATGGCAAAAGACGGATACGCCATAAAGAAAATGCCTCAGAGCAGTAATGCTTTCGATAGGGGACCAGAAATTTAATAATCACCATATTTGAGGTTGGGATGTGAGGAACTCCGGTAAGAGGTTAATGGAAGGGTACGCGGGGTTTTGGGGACACCATATACAACGGTTACCCGTTGTGAAGACAGAATGAAATATATGATAAGTAATAGTAATCATTAACGTATTAACTAATTATTAACATATTAATGCGTTAATAGAATTTTATTAACGGTGCAAAACAGTAAGACAATAAGATGTGTTAAATTGATAGTTTACGTATTTAAATAGGTTAATAATTATACATTAAACAGTAAAAAGGGGAAAGGCATTATGGCAATAAAAAGCTTGTCGATTTCCGATGAACTTTTAGAAAAAATTACACGCGAGGCCAAACAAAAAAACCTTTCTTTTTCGGAGTTGGTTTGCCAGCGGATTTCTCAAAGTTATGTGCCGGTATCTTCACAAAAAAACGATCACAGCGCTGAAAAAATCATGGCCAAGATTGATTCCCTCGATACAAATTTTAAACAAACCGTTAACGCTTTGAAGAAACAAAATCCACAGATACATTTGAAAATCAATTGAGTGATTGGCTTAATATTTTAGAAAGGAGAATCAAAATAACATCTTAGTGCTGGGATCATCCATAGAAAATCAGAATCAACTTTTTAAGGATTTGTATCCAAAAATCAAA
>CAVQCU010000182.1:0-5119 GCA_963710995.1 uncultured delta proteobacterium | reverse complement strand
AAAAGCGGAGGGGCGCGATTTTTTGACTTGCAGCAGCACATTGCGCGAATCGTTGCGCTTTGCCGACGATCAAGACGACGTAGCGATGCCCGCCCATGCTGCCGATGCCGGAGATGCGGCCGGAACGTCGAGGATGTCGAAGAAATCTTTTTTGTCGGGCGCATTTTTCCAGCGTTTGGCGAAGTCGGCGAGCAGGCGCTCCGCCGCGTTTTCTCGGTATCCGTAAGGTTGAAATATTTGCGGAGCGAGCGTTTGATTTGGCGTTTGCCGGCCTTTTCTTCGGTCAAATCGGCGATGAAGCGGGAACGCTCGACTTCGCTTTTCTGCTTGATGCGGGCGATGGCGTCGCAGCTCGACGGATTGTTTTCGAAAATGTCGAGATCGTGAAACTTCCCCTTCTTCAGGCCGCCTTGCAAGGTTTGCAAATAGCTCGTCAGCCGGCCAGAACCGCGGCGACCGACCATCCAGGACGTCCTTCCGAATTCCTGGGCCGCGAGAACGATATTGGCGGCGAATCGGCATACATCCACATCGAATTGGCCACGCGTCGTCTCGTCGAAATCGTTGATATCGTAATGGATCAGTCCGTCCGCGGCCTTGTCGGTTCCGTAGTTTTCGCTGTGGATGTCGCCGACGATGTCCATCTCGTTCCGGGAAGAAAGCTCATCAACCTTGGTGGAGATTTCCCTCAATTCGCCTTCGGCGCCGATTTCGCTGAAGTAGACCGGAAAAATTTTAAGGAGCTGTTTTATCAGACTGTACGCCGGCGCGATATCTGTATTGAGCAGTGCGGAAATGTTTTTCTGGATGAGATCTGTATCACGAACAAAAATCCCACCGATTTTCAAATTGATGATCAAGGCTGAAATCAACCTTTTTGTCCATCGGGGCTTCATACCGATAATATCGAGCCATGACCGTATATTGGTTATATGAGCTGGATTGACTTTTACCTGCCATTCCGTGGTTGAGCCTTTAATCTCCGGATATTGAAAACCGTAAGCAATCAGTTCATCGATAAATGTATCCACGAGAGGATGGCTGTTTTGCGCAAAAACTTCCTTCGCCGTTGTTGTGATGCAATCAAAAATTGCCATGCTGAATTCATATTGGGATTGGCTCTTTTTTAGAAAGCCGAATATCTTGCGCACAAAGTCGTTCAGGTTTTCCTTTTTTTCTTCTTGGAAGACCTTGTTTAGAGCATGGTTGATTTCCCGCAAGGCACTTGCATGGATATCGGCAAGACTTGGAATATCCATTATTTTAAATAGGAAGCCCAGTTTCGCCAGGTGCTGGCGGCCTTGATGTGCTTGGGATTTTTCCAATAGATCAGCGGCCAGCAAATAGCCATTTACTATCTGAAAATAATCCGGCATATCAATGTACCTTTTTATTTGACTTCCGCTTGCCTCCCGCTTGTCCGGGCGAAAGACTTCCAACTTTCCGAGCAGGGATTGGAGATGCTGATGGCTCAGGGGCTGGATGAATTGTCTGTAAGCATTGATTGATTCCTCCGTCTCTCCTTCTACTTTCGTAAACCACTCGAAGGGGTCGGGTTGAGTAAGCCAGAATTGATATGTAATTTTAAACATCCGGTAGACCAAACTATCGAACAGGGGCGTGTGAATGTCTATGTTGTTCTCTGTAATGCTCTTGATGATTCTTTTAAGATAAGTCGAACATTTCTTGAAGACAATCGCATCGTCATCCGCAATCTTCATGAGTGAATCAGTGATTTCCGAAAACAGGGATAAGTTTCGCGGGAGAAATTCGTTGCTCTGAGTAAGTATCGTGTCAATATAATCGAACAGATAGTGTATCGCGCTATCTTTGATGTCCTTACTCGATGTCGATTTAATAACGTCGAAGTAAATACGCAGCATCATAGAAAGGGCGGCTAACCCATCTTGATGATTATTGTAAATATAGAAATCTCCGATGGAAATGGCTTTCAGTTCTTTCAGAACATATTCCCAGTTAACTAAAGGATGGTTTAGCTCCATCAGTAGTTCACTGGTCTTTTTCTGCAGGCCGTAATGACCGGCCACAACCTCAAGCAGAGGCGCATATTGCTCCGGTATCTCTATGGTTACGGCTGTCCTTTCCAAATTCACTTTAAGAGCGGACGAACCCAATCCCTCGTTTTTTTCATTTGGACTATTTTTCGTTGTCATTTTGGAATCCCTTCGAAAAACAGATTAATCAGAATTCGCATAATTTTTCAAGTCCCGAACATAGGTGCCGGAGGCGGGTTTCCCGGCTTGGCTTTTGTGCAAATGGTTATAGGAGATGGGCAGTTTTGGTAAAAATACATATTAGATAGAGTTCCGCTTATAACGAGACCCTATTAAATTGAAGATTTAACTTTAAGACAATGGGGGTTTTCAACAACCCCGCAATTACTTATTTCTTTTTTGCAGCTTTTTTTGCAGCTTTTTTTGCAATCTTTTTTACAATTTTCTTTACAGGTGTTTTTTTCTTTGCCGCTTTTACTTTTTTCATTACTGCCTTTTTTTTCGGCGCGGCAGCAGCCTGTATTTTCTTTATTTTTGACACACCCGTATTGACCATAGGCTCTTCACAACAAATAAGGTCAATCGTAGCACAACCACATTCCTCGTCTACGATTACGGCAAGTCCACATACTTCACAACTCAGAACATCTCCAGCCTTTACTTTCGCCATCAGTTTTTCCTCCTCGTTGTGAGGGGTTTAAATATTCACCCTCCAGTGTTTTTTTTATTCTAATCAAAAATATAATTTTATCAAGCATAAATTGCTGTTTTTTTGAAAAATATAGACAGCTTGACTTTCATTAACGGTTTGATATTATCGCAAATATGGCATTAAAGAAAGAACAAAAATATCGCAGTTGGGTCGAAATTGATCTTGATAATTTTATTGGTAATCTGAAAGAAATTAAAAGATTGATCGGGCTGCAAGTTGATTTTATGCAGGTCGTCAAGGCTGATGCTTATGGGCACGGCGCCATAGAAATTTCCAACATCGCCTTAAAAAACGGCGCGCGGATGCTGGGAGTGGCCAATGCCGATGAAGGCGTTCAGCTTCGGATAAGCGGCATCGAAGCGCCCATTGTAATTTTAGGGCCGTCAACCGTGGCCGAAATCGAACAAATAATCAAATACAACCTTACCCCATCGGTTTCGGACGCGGCTTTTGCGAAAAAGCTGCATAAAGCACTGGAAAAATCCGGCCATAGACTGCCTGTACATATTGAAGTTGACACCGGTATGGGACGCGGCGGAATCATGCACAGCGAAGCGCTGAAGTTTATCCGTGAAATATCCAAGCTGCCCAACATTACGCTGGAGGGAATTTTCAGTCACTTTGCCTCAAGCGAAGTCGTTATTCCTTACAATAAAAATCAAGGTCAATTGTTTCACGATTTGCTCGCTCGGCTTAAACGCGTGAACATAACCATACCTATCCGGCACATGGAAAACAGCGGCGCGATTTTAAACTATCCCGAATTTAAATTGAACATGGCGCGTCCGGGAATAATGACTTACGGCATTTATCCATCACCGGATAATGAGTCCGGAGCCAAGCTTTCGCAGGTGATGTCGTTTAAAACCAGCATTGTTTTGCTGAAAGATTTTCCTGAAGGTTACGGTATCGGCTACGGCAGCACATACATTACCAGCAGAAAAACACGCATTGCGACTATCCCCGTAGGTTACGGAGACGGTTACGGCTTTATTCTTTCCAATCAAGGTGAGGCTTTAATCCGCGGCAAACGAGCACCCATTGTCGGACGGATTTCTATGGATATGTGCACAATTGATGTTACCCGTATTACCGATTGCAAGGTTGGTGATGAAGTTGTTCTTTTAGGCAAGCAAGGAAAAGAGTACATCGGCGCCAATGAAATTGCCGTCAAGGCCAAAACTATCAGCTATGAAGTCCTCTGTGCCTTAGGAAAAAGAGCGCCCCGTATTTTTCTACAAAAGGGAAAAACCGACGCTGTTGAGCCCCGGCTGCGGAGAATATTTATTCCGGACGAAGAAAAATCCATCTACCGCATCGATAACATTATCCGCCATTGTCTGCAAACGCGCGCGCGTGACGAGGAACTGGGTAACGCCATTTATTACGAAATGTTTGAAACTCTCTTCGGTAAGGAAGACCGCCAACTCGAATTGCGTTCCTGCTTCCGCTACAACATTCGCATAACGCAGTTGCCGAAAGCGGAAAAAATTGCCGCACGTTCCAAAGATTATTTTCGCGTCAGCACTCACGTCGAATATAAAAAAACAATCAGGAACAATATTTTTATGATCGGCTGTGCCTCGAATAATTCACAATTAGCCGCATTGTTTGAAGACCCGCTCTGCGAATACCGCTGGCTTCTGAGCAATGGTAAGGATTTGGTCATGGAGCGTGATTTTACCGTCGAACGGGTGCGCATTGACAATGAAGAAATTCCTATTATCGAAACAAAAAAGACGAAGCGCGGCTACGAAGTTTGGTGCGGTTCTGAAGCGCTCAAGAAAAAGATAAACAGCGAAGTCAAAATTGAAATAGAAATTGCCACTAAACAGGCAAAACACAATAAAATATTCCCTGTTTATCTTATTTATCCCACAAGAGGCGTGGATGTTAACTTCAATTACGAAAAGGCTAAATTAAAAAATGTCAGGGAATCGAGCTTTTTTGCCGGAAGGCATCTCCAGCCTGCCATATTGGAACGCAAAGATAAATCCATCGGCATAAAGATATCCGATAAAGAATGGATTTTCCCTACCAGTGGCGTGATATTCATCTGGGATGTTTAATTATAATTATTTGGTCTTCATTTGATGTAGTAACCAGACACTCTCCACATACCATCCCTGTCTATCCTTGGAGTAACTGTCTCAATCCCTGATTTTTTATTCTCGAACGAGGTGCTAAATTTGATTACAACATACTGCCCATCGGGTGCTCCGGGTAGAGACGTTGTGTAGGTGGCACTCTTTACTTTCCTTGAAATCAATTTGCCAAGGGGTTCCCGTACCGCCTGAACTGCTTGTTCCCACTGATCCTACTGGACAGCTTGTTTAAAATATTCAGACGATTCCTCCCAGCTCTCACTATATTTTCCTTTATCAACAATTCT
>CAVQCU010000181.1:0-4283 GCA_963710995.1 uncultured delta proteobacterium | reverse complement strand
CGAACATCCCTTGAAGAACACGGTTGTCCTGATGCCGGGACCGTCCTCGGTGGACATGCGGATTATATCCAGGATAGTTCCCCGTGTGTCTTTATTTGTTTTGTGTTCCATCATCAGGGAACTTCCTTAAAATTTTTTGTGACTGACACGTTCGATCACTTCATTCTGAAGCTCTCTTCCCACTGTGGTAAAGTAGGCATTATAACCGGTAATGCGCACTAGGAGATGCCGATAGTTCTGCGGATGATCCTGCGCGTCTTTGAGCATACCGGGATCAAGCATGTTTATCTGAAGAGCAGTACCGCCATTTTGGGTGTAGCCCCTGAGAAACGCCTTGAATTTATCTTTGTGCTCCGGACTTCTCAGAATCGAAGGATTGAAAGTTATGGTGTGGCTTGCGCCATTGGGAAGCTCATTTAAGTAATCTTCCCAGTCACCCTCGTCGTCTTTGGGCTTTGCCGCCGAGCACAAAACCTACAGAGTTCGCGTTTGCCGTCGGTCCTTTAATATCAGCTCCGTTGGAAGGACATATCGCGTTGGATAGAAACTGCCCCTTCGCCCTTCCATCCGCGCTTGCCGCCATAATGTATCCATCGCCTGCCCAGTAATTCCAACTGAGCATTCCCGGACGGTATCTGCGTCCGGTGGATTTTGTGCGGTGCCGCCAGGTTTCATCGCACCACAACTGCATGACTTTGCGGGCCAGGGCATCCGCTTCATCGTCGTCGCGGCCGTATTTGGGAGCACGATTTTTTGCCGTAGCCTGAAGTATTTCGTACCCCTGCCAGTTAGCTTTCAGAGCGGCAAGCAATTCTTTCATTGTGCAGGTTTTTTTGTCGAAGATCAGATATTTTATTGCCAGCAGCGAATCCACGGTTGTGGCATAGGTAACAGCCTCGAGCGTGGTGAAACTGATTTGTGCCCCGCCCTGCGTTACATCCCTGCCCGTCTCTGCGCAGCCTTTGACCATGCAGGAAAGATAAGGCGTGGGGAAGAAACGGGCGCGTATCGATTCTGATGCCTCGTACAAATTAACGCATTTTCGAATAATATATCGCGTCTGCGCGGCGTAGGCTTTCCAGAATTCTTCCCATGTTTGGAAAGATGCGGCATCGCCGGAGCGTGGGCCGTCCTGCTTGGGCTTTTGGGTCTTGCCGGTCATGGGGTCGGTAAAGGGAAGCAAATCTTTTCCACCGGTCATCGCCAGTTCCACAGCTTTGAGTAAATTGAGATTGTTGTCCACCGTGCCCGACCTGTCATTGCCAACCATCGTGTTTTCCAGACAGCCGACCGGTGCGTAGTCATAAACATTGTCCTTGTTAATAAGATGTGTCAGGCCTGCTTTTTTTGCCTCGAGTATCATGCCGGCCATGGAGCGTTCATCAAAGTTAAGCAGGAAAGGCGCTCCCTGACTGGATTCGATCATGTCCACAACTTTATCATACAGCTCTTCAGGACTGTTGCGGTGCAGTCGAACATTAGGTTTTGGCTCCAGGATGGGCGACATCTCATCGATCACTTCTAAAATGACATACGTAAGATCATTGGTCATATCTTTGCCTTTTGCACCTACGCCAGACAGGGTGATAAGCTGGCCAAAACCGGCGGTGATACCCTGATTACCGTTGCGGATCATGGCATCATAGGCAGTATTAGCGTGAACCCAAAAGCATTTTAGGATTTCTTTGGCAAACTCTCTGTCCATACCTTCATGAATTGAACGCTGATAATACGGCCAGAGATACTGATCAAATCTACCGAAGGAAACTCCGGCGCCGGGATAATTTTCATCGGTCATCACAAGCATGTGGTTAATCCACAACGCCTGCACGGCTTCCCAGAATGTCGTCGCCGGCTCCCAGGGCACTTTGCCCAAGCTTTGAGCCATTTTAGTTAATTCTTTTTTGCGTACTGGGTCTTTCTCTTTTGCGGAGAGTTCAAAACATAGATCTTTGTATTTTAAAGCCAAATCCCGCGCCATAGTGGAGGATGTCATCATGGCCTTAAGTTGTGATCCTTTTGCGCCCTCGCGCTCTTTAACTTCCAGCGCGTTGTAAA
Organism: uncultured delta proteobacterium; assembly: GCA_963710995.1. Classification (GTDB taxonomy): domain Bacteria; phylum Desulfobacterota; class Syntrophia; order Syntrophales; family Smithellaceae; genus Smithella. The sequence goes on along the minus strand of CAVQCU010000181.1, from coordinate 2,225 downwards.
GGGAAAGAAGTTCGGCATATACACCCTTCCAGCCGATTTTCAGCAATCGTTCGTATCCCGGAACAATATGACCGCTCGTGGCACCGGCATTTCCGTAACCATGATCATGAAACCATTTCATCTTAGCCCTGGCGCCATTTTTACCCTTTACCTGCCGCAACCACTCCTTACTTTCCTCTTCCGTAAAGCACATGGATGTCTGAATATTAAATCTGGCGCCAGCCAACAGATCCCCCGGCAGTATTTCCTGCGGTACATGATTGACAATAACTTCCTGCACAAACCAGGCCCGCCGCTGGACCCGCGGCCACTCCCAGAAATCGGGATGCAACGCCACAGGTCTTGCCGCCTGAAGATAGGAAGCGCCCAGAGTGGTGAGCAGCGTATATGTCTCCGGCACAATATAAAAGGTCAGTTCATTATAGATAATGTCCCAGGGAGTTCCTGTAGTCCATGATGTATACTCATTGTTCCAGGCGCGTTCGGTGCCCCGGAAATAATAATCACGCAGCCACTGGACACGTTCAGATAATCCTTTGGGCTCTTTCATTGTATGTTCTGGCACTGAAACTGTATTCATAAAAAAACCTCCCTTTTTTATTTCTGCACAGCTTCTTAGTCACGATAACAACGAGCAGCAGTACGAAGAAGCACCGCTTACTACCTCTGTCCGCTAAAATATCACGGGAACCCCAAAGCAAGCTGCGGGGTATTATACCCTCCGCTATGCGGGATTGTTCAACTTACCAATTCCGCTACGCTTTCGTAATTGAAGTTTCACAATAATAGAACCTGCGTCATTTTAAGTATCCTTTAAACAAATAATCCAAATCATCTACCATCCGGCTGTCTATTGAGAAGTTTACGCTGTCGGCAAAAATATCAAGCACAATTAAAGCATTAAGAGTAGCATCTTTACCCTCGATAGTCCTGAGCCTCTTACAAAAGCTTTCGTTAACTACCCTTACATTCTCATATGCCTCAGCCAGTTTCTTCAAATCCCAATCAGGCTGACTGCCACGCTGATATAAAAAATACTGAGCCAGCAGATACATCGAAATGGCGCGATATTTAGTTTCCTCTATCGAGGCAAAAGGCAGATGAAAACGCACCATAGGTTTTAACTTCTCAAAAATAGGGCACCCGCTGGTAACCATATATATACCGATCAAAGAACTAACGCCATGCTGTAAAGTTACTCTTTTAATATATTTTCTCTCATCCGCAGTAACAATAGCCTCTACTGATTCGTGAGAAACGAAATTTCTGAAGTAATCTATTACATCTACCATGTTCACGGCTATGGGGCAGAATTCGCATTGACGTTCATCCAGAATACAATTAGGGCACTTGAAACAGCTGAGTTTTGTCCATTCAGGGCAAGCTTTATCTCCTGTTTGTATTATATTCAAAGAGACGCTATCTAACTCAATGTTAAATTCTTTCTCACCCCCGTTGTCGAATATAAATTTGTAATTGTATGTTCTTTTACCTGTAAAACTGCGCCTATCATCATTCATACTTAAGTCCCTCCTATGCCTAACCTGCTTAGTGAAACCACAGGCCCGTTATCTCTCTTTGATAAGAGACTGCTTGTTCATGGTTTAATTATAAGAAACTTTGTATTATATTTCAAGGTGATTTTGGCCGCAAAACATTGCGGCATCGATGTTTGTCGTCAGCATTACCTGTGTTTGTTGAGGGTTGAAATGTTGAATGAATTGAGAAAATAAGAAAACAACCTCACAGGAAGAAGCAAATACTGCTTCCTGCAGGTATTCTACTTTTGATTTGTAATTGCAGTGAGAATTCCCACACTATACCGGAACCTTTATTTAACGCATCCACACAATCACAATGACTAGGGAGCCCAGTATAAATCTGTACCAGGCAAAAGGAAGAAAATTATTGGTCTGAACATATCGAAGTAAAAACCCAATACTGAGGATGCCGATAACGAAAGAGACCAGGATACCAATGATAAAATTTATAGTTAATATGGACGGATTTGATATAAGAAAGGGCAACTTAACCAGAGCGGCGCCAAATATAATGGGCGCAGCTAATAAGAACGAAAACCTGGCAGCCCCTTCTCTGGTCAGTCCCATCAACAATCCCATGGTCATGGTGATCCCCGAACGTGAAACCCCTGGAATAATTGCCAGCGCTTGAGATAATCCAATGAAAAGACTGGTTCTAAAAGTTATACGATTCATCTCAATATG